>NZ_DASQIX010000101.1:0-14488 GCF_035631355.1 Alloacidobacterium sp. | reverse complement strand
GGCCTGCGATCGTTTGCCTGAGAACGTTTAGGACGTGGATGGTGGCGCAAACTCGCTATGAGTTACGCCACCGTCTCGCTTTCTTATGTCCTAAAACAGCAGCTTCAAGCCAAACTGAATCTGCCGCGAAGTAGTCGCAGTTGTTGTAATCACCCCAGCAGTTGGCGAGGGAGCAGCGGATGCCGAAGAATACACAACTGTGTTCGGAGTGCCGAAGTTTGTATGGTTCAGGATGTTGAAGAACTCGCTGCGGAACTGCACATTCAGCCGCTCAGTGATGGCCGTATTTTTTCTCAATGACAAATCAAGCGATGAAAGTCCAGGGCCGGTAAGCGTGTTGCGACCGAGGTTTCCATATGTACCGGATACAGGCACAATGAATGCCTGCGGGTTGAAATACTGCGAGGGTCCGCCCTCGATGACCTTGCCGCGAAAATCAGGATTGATGGAAGGGCGTACAGGATTGCGGCTGTCTCCATTGTTCGACGGATTGAAGCCAAGCTGCGGAGTAAATGACAGTCCGGATTGAAGATTGACGATCGCGCTCGTGCTCCATCCGCTCACCAGCTTTTCGTTCCATGAAGAGAGGCCGCGCAGCCATGTCTTGCCGGTCCCCAAGGGCAGTTCATAGGTGCCGTTAAGGACGGCAAGATGGCGCACATCAGTATTCGCAGGGCCGTAATCCAGTTGCGGCTCTGCCGGATACATTACGAAACCCGGTGCATTGGCCCCTACACTGCTATTCCATGCCGTGCCATTGTCGAGGTTCTTCGAGAATGTGTAGACGCCGCGGAACTGAAGCCCATGGTTAAACCGTCGGTTCACGTCGACCATCAAGCCGTTGTAGGAACTCACGCCTTCTGAAATCCACGTTGTGCTGTTAGCCAGATTTGGATTAGCAAACGCTGCGCCCTTTGGATAGTAGACTGTTCCAGCCGCCAGATTCGATGGGCACGGAGATGCTGGGCAGATGGTTGGAATTGGCTCGTTCACATCTTCGGAAAGAATCTGATGGTACCCGTGAGAGCCAACATAGCCGACAGTGAGTGAGGTGGCTGGAGCGATCTGCTGCTCGATATTCAGAGACCATGAAAGCAGTGTCGGTGTATAGGCGTCCGGCTGGATGCCGCTCGGCGAGATCAGAGTTCCCGCTGGAGGAGGCGTACCCGGAACAAAATTCAACTTCGACACAGCGATATTCTTGATGCTCTGCGTTGTATTGAAGGGAGCATTCTGGTCGAGACGGTAATCGAGGCTGTCGAGGAGCGCGCGATAGATTCCAAATCCGGCATGGACTACTGTTCCACCTTTCTGCGATGGAGTCCATGCGACGCCAATGCGCGGCTCGGGCAGAAACTTGGCGCGATTCGTTGTAAAGGCTGACGAGCCGATATGAGGTTGCGTCTCAAGCACGCCGTTCTCGTCGAAGACGAAGTTGGAGGCGCGTCCCTGCGCTTCATTCCAGCCGTTTGTCGATTCAAAACGGAAGCCAAGCCGCAATTCCAGATTAGGCCGCAACCGCAGTGTGTCCTGCGCAAACCCTGCGCCTTCAAGCGAACGCCAGCCAAGTTCTGTGGGCGAAGGAATCACAGTAAAGGTAGAAACAGTGCCCTGTAGAAATGCGCTCAGGCTGCCGAACGAGGCCTGTCCATATTGATACTGCGCGAGATTGCTATTCGATTGCAGCCGCTGCAGCCAGACACCTGCTTCCAGCTGATTCCGCCCATGAGAGACGTAAACATGATCGTCCCAGGTGAAGAGATTACGTGCGGCGTGCAGATTGCTTCCCGCATTTGTGCCGGCGAGGCTGATCTGCGATGCGCCATTCAGGGCCGTTCCACCGCCAATTACGATTGCGCCGATCGGTTTTCCGGCAACCCATCCGGGAAGATCGACCGGCGTCTCTCCGGTAAAGAAATATCCGCCACGCGAGAATCCGAAGCGGAACGTATTCAGAATGCGTGGTGAAAAAATGTGCTGTTCCTGCGCACTCAGGACCTGTTCGCGCAGGCTGATGTCCACGGTGCTCAGTGGATTCACGGTCGGAGTGTTTGCGGCAGAGTCGTCGATGGTGTAAACAGCAAAAGCCGAGTCCTTGTCGGAGATATTGTCGTCGAGGCGCGTCGTCCCAAAGTCCTCGCGGATGCGCTGGAGTGGATGATTGAATGCCTCGGCAATTCCGCCGCCCAGCTCAGGACCGTTCTGCTCAGGCCACAATGCTAGAAGTGGTTGCACGCTGGGCACTGCCTGCGCCCGCGCAGCGTTGTCCGGAACCAGGGTCACGTTCGACAAGCCAAGATTCTGCCGGAATCCCTCATAGTTCCCAAATAGCAGGATCTTGCTTTTTACAAGAGGACCACCAAGCGCCCCGCCAAACTGATTGCGCTGAAAGATCGGGATGTCATCCTGGTCGAAATAATTGCGGGCGTCAAGAGCGCTGTTGCGGATAAACTCGAACGCGCTGCCATGCAGTTGATTTGTGCCTGACGCGGTTACAATACTCACCTGAGCGCCGGTGCGCTTGCCGTACTCCGCGCCATAGGTGTCAGAGACGACATTAAATTCGCGCACGGCATCCACGCCCAGCAACTGCCCGCTCATGCCGCCCGGCGTCACGTTGATTTCTGAAGCTCCGGTATACTCGATGCCGTTCAGCAGGAAAAGATTGTCCTGCGGGCGTCGTCCGGCCACGGCAAACATGTTTCCCGGAGAAGAGTTCGACGTGCCGGTTGAGCCGGAACGCTGCCCGGTGTAATTCACGACTGCCGGATTGAGCGTGATCAACTCGTCAAAGCTGCGGCCATTCAGCGGTAACTCCTTTACCTGCCGTTCGCTCACGAGCCCGGAAATCGGCTGCGTTGTAGGGTTCAGAGTCTGCGGCGCATCCGTCACGGCCACCTGCTCACGCACCTCGCCCACAGCGAGTGACAGATCGACGACTGCGCTCTGGCCAATCACCAGATTTACACCGCTGCGTGTCGCCGTGTTGAAACCCTCTTTTTCGGCTGTCACTTCGTAGCGGCCCACCGGCACTGAGGGCGCCGCATAGTGGCCTTCGCCATCGCTTGCGACCTTGCGAACGGCCCCAGTCTCAAGGTTCCGCACCGTTATGGCGGCCTGCGGAACAGCCGCTCCGGAAGCATCCTGTACAGTTCCTGTAATCGACGCTCCTACAACCTGAGCGGTTGCAGTGATGGCCAACCTGCTCGCAACGAAAATAGCCGACACAAAAAACAGGAGAGAGATCCCGCGTATAAGTCTTCTTCTCATAACAACTCCCAAAGCGTTTCAATTGTGTTCGTTAGGGATAACTAGCGAGATAGGCGGGATCAACAACAGCGCAGAGATAGATTGATTGGCTGGAAGGAAATATCAAATTGGAAAGTTATTCGCTTCATTCTCTCACCGGGAAAAGTAAAAACCGCTCGGAGATACCCAGCGGCTGCGGTGGAAATAAAGCCTTTACGGCAGGAAGGCTAATTCGCGGTCATGCAGGCGCGGATGCAACAGATGCTTGCGCCACAACAACCGATCATCCTGAAAACGCGAACCATGGTTTGTGTAGTGTACGGGCAATCATCTCGTAGGTCAAATCCCAATTTGACAGATTGGTCAATATGGGTGATTCTGAATGAACACATGGCTTCTATGCTTTGTACCTTCGCCTGTCGAATCGAGTGTCGCTGTTGTTCCAGCATCAGCGCATGTCGGCGAGGGTGTAGCCGCTGTCGATAGGATTTCTATCCAGTCAGCTTAAGCAGGTTAAGCAGGAATCAACCCACGCAGACAGTCCTGAGCGTGGGTTTTCTATTTCCCGCTCCATCTCCAGAAACGACACAAAGAGATTTCTAGCCATGGGTACAGCAGTCTACAGTCCATCCAGTCCAGATGCGGCAGCGCCGGCGCGGCTTACGCACCTCCAGATGCTTGAAGCAGAGAGCATCCACATCATCCGTGAGGTCGCGTCTGAATTCCAGAAGCCGGTAATGCTCTATTCCATCGGTAAGGATTCATCCGTCATGCTGCGGCTCGCGCAGAAGGCGTTTCATCCCGCGCCGATCCCGTTTCCGCTGCTGCATGTGGATACGGGATACAAATTCCGCGAGATGCTCACCTTCCGCGACAATTACACGCGCGAGCTTGGTTTAAATCTCATCGTCTGGCGCAATGAAGATGCGATTGCGAAAGGCGCGAACCCTATCGCGCTGGGCACTCAGCGCTGCTGCGGGTTTCTGAAGACGCAGGCCCTGCTCGACGGCCTGCGAGCGCACGGTTTTGATGCGGCATTCGGTGGAGCGCGCCGCGATGAAGAACGCTCGCGAGCCAAAGAACGCATCTTCTCTTTCCGTGACAGCGCTGGACAGTGGGACCCGAAAAACCAGCGCCCGGAATTGTGGAACCTCTATAACGGACGCATCGGCCCCGGCGAAAGCATCCGCGTATTTCCGCTCTCCAACTGGACCGAGCTCGATATCTGGCATTACATCCACCTGGAAAAAATTCCCATTGTGCCGCTCTACTTTGCGAAAGAACGCCGCATGCTGGTGCGCGGCGACAGCCTCATTCCGGTAGAGCAGCCATTTGTAAAGGGACTCCCTGGTGAAGAGCAATGGGTGCGCTGCCGCCTGCGCTCGCTCGGATGCAGTCCATGCACCGGCGCTATCCGCTCCGACGCCGATACGCTGCCGAAGATCATCGCCGAGCTGATTTCCTTCCGGTCCTCGGAGCGTGCAAACCGCATCATCGATCACGACCAGGACGGCTCCATGGAGATCAAGAAACGCGAGGGCTACTTCTGATGCCGCAGGATTTTTCAGTGCTCGACGAAGCCCCCGAAACTGCCGTTCCGTTCGAGATCGAAGATTTTCTCGTCTCCGAACAGCAGAAAGACCTTCTGCGCTTTACCACGGCGGGCAGCGTTGACGACGGCAAGTCCACGCTGATCGGCCGCCTGCTTTACGATTCGCGCAGCGTCTATGAAGACCAGATCAAGGCGGTCACGCGCAGCCACTCCGGCGACGCAAGCGCGATTGACTTTGCGCAGCTTACAGACGGTCTTCGCGCCGAGCGCGAGCAGGGAATCACCATCGATGTTGCCTACCGCTTCTTCGCAACGCCGAAGCGTAAGTTCATCATCGCCGACACGCCCGGCCACGAGCAGTACACCCGCAATATGGTCACTGGCGCATCGACCGCAGAACTGGCCATCGTTCTCGTCGACGCGCGCAAAGGCATCCTCACACAATCGCGCCGTCATGCCTTTATTGCGTCGCTGCTGGGCATTCGTCATGTGGTTGCGGCCATCAACAAGATGGATCTCGCCGATTTTTCCGAAGCGGTGTTCGCGCAGCACCAGCGTGATCTGCAGGCGCTTGCCGAAAAGCTGGAAATTCCCGACCTGCTCTGCATCCCCATCAGCGCGCTCGACGGCGATAATGTCGTCACCCCCAGTGAGCGAACGCCCTGGTACTTTGGCCCTACGCTGCTCGATCATCTTGAGTCTGTGCCCATATCAGAGCGCTTGCAGGATGTGCCCTTCAGGCTTCCCGTACAGCGAGTAATCCGCCCACATCAGAATTTCCGCGGCTTTGCCGGGCAGATTGCATCCGGGACCATCAAGCCGGGCGACACCATCATCGCGCTGCCTTCGGGGCAGACCAGCCGCGTACAAGCCATTCACACTTTTGACGGCGAACTCGAAAACGCATTCGCTCCGCAGTCCGTCACGCTCACCCTCGAAGACGAAATCGACATCAGCCGCGGTGACCTGATCGCGAATCAGAAAAATGCGCCAATCAGCACAACGAAGTTTGAAGCGTCGCTGGTTTGGCTGCACGCTGAACCGTTTGCCGCGAACAAAACATATCTGTTGAAACATGCGTCGCAGATTGTGAAAGCGCAACTGAATGTGACGCGCCGACTTGAAGTCGATACGCTTGAGCACCAGGACGCGCGAACGCTTCAGTTGAACGAAATCGGTGAAGCCTCCATTCAAACGATCAGGCCTCTCTTCGTTGATGCCTACCGCGATAACCGTATCACCGGCAGCTTTATCCTGATCGATCCGGCAAACAATGCAACCGTTGGCGCCGGTATGGTGCGCGAGATTGCATCGGGTTATCACACAAGCCAAACGCAAGCGCAAGCCGTCTTATTGGTTCTGCCCGGCGAAGTCCTGGTCAGCGTTCTCGAAGAAAGACTCGCAGCCAGCGGCAGAGATGTTGTCATCACACACAGCGGGAAGCCGGAAGTATGGCGCGCGCTGCTTCGCGCTGGACTGACTGTGCTCGCGCCGTCCAAATCACAGGCTCAGGCGGAAATCATCACTCTCGGCCAGGATGGGCATGAATTGCTGCACCGCTCGTTTCCAAGTGCGCGGGCTGTTGGATTGAAGGCGCAGGCAGATGCTCTGTTGCAGGAGCTGGAGCAGTCAGGAGGACGCAATGGCTCTGAGTTTTGAAACTGGAATAAGCGTTGTGCTTGGTCTTGCAGCGAAAATCGCTGAAGCGCAATCGCTGGTTGCCGCAAATGTAACTGGATCTGCTACAGAATGCGTCACCTGCAGCTTTCAGGCTGAGGACATGGTTGTCCTGCACATGGTGAAAGCGATTCACCCGAGCGTGCCTGTGCTTTTCCTCGACACCGGCTACCATTTCGCGGAAACCTACGAATATCGCGACGAGATGGCTGCAGCATGGGGCTTGAATCTCATCAACCTCACACCACGCCAGACCGTGCTCGAGCAGGAAGCGCAATTCGGCATCCTCCACCAAACCGCGCCGGACCAGTGCTGCAAGCTGCGCAAGGTGGAACCGCTCTTCGCCGCGCTCGCAGGTTACGAAACGTGGTTCACCGGCATGCGCCGTGAACAGGCAAAGAGCCGCGCGCAACTACAGGCGCTCGATCACTTCACCCTGCCGGGCGGCAAGCAACTGCTCAAAATCAGCCCGCTCGCCGACTGGACTACCCGCGATGTCTGGAACTACGCGCAGGAGCACGGCATTTCGCTCCTGCCGCTCTATGACAAAGGCTATTCAAGCATCGGATGCGAGCCGTGCACGAGTTTGCCTTCAGACCCGAACGACCCGCGCTCCGGCCGCTGGTCAGGCCGCAAGCAGGAGTGCGGCATTCACATTCAGGCGCAATAATTCTTAGGTTTTGAAGGGACACGGCTTCAGCCGTGCCGTTCGAGTTCGGAATAAAAGGGGGCTTTAGCCCCTGATGGAAACAGCAGCAAGGCAAAATCATGGAACTGGCCATCGGCTTTCTCATCGCGTTCGCCATCGCAGTCACCGGAGTCGGCGCCGGCACCATCACCGCGCCCATTCTCGTGCTCTTTCTGCATGTGCCGTTGCCGCTCGCCGTGGGAACTGCCCTCGTCTACTCCGCTATTGTGAAGCTCATCGTCGTGCCCATCCAGATGTGGCGCAAGCAGGTCGTCTACCGCGCCGTGGGATACATGCTGCTCGGTGGCCTTCCCGGCGTCATCCTCGGAGTATGGCTCTTTCGCCGCGTCGTTGCGCGCGGACATGAAGGCATTCTCTACGCTGCGCTCGGCAGCATTATCGTTGTCACCTCTGGCTGGCATCTGTACAAAACATTCCGCGGGAGGAACACACCGAATGCAGTGCGCAACCATCCCAAATGGCTGGCTGTGCTCATGCTTCCTATTGGCGCTGAAGTTGGGTTCTCGTCCTCCGGTGCCGGCGCACTGGGCACCATCGCGCTGCTCGGCCTTACCACGTTGAGCGCGTCGCAAGTTGTAGGAACCGACCTGGCCTTCGGCCTCTGCCTCTCACTGGTTGGTGGCGGCCTGCACCTGCTCAGTCAGAACCTCGACGCTGCGTTGCTGGTGAAGCTCCTCGTTGGCGGCCTTTTCGGGGCCTTGGCGGGAAGCGCCCTTGCTCCGCGCCTGCCGAACCGGAAGCTTCGCCTTGTTTTAACGACGTGGCTCTTCCTGATCGGTGTGCAGTTCTGCTATCAGGCCGTGCACATCCGCACAGATGCGCAATCGCACGTAAAACACCTCTCAGCCACTCCGGATTTGCAGCGTGCCATGCTGCATCTTCCGAAAATTGCGAAACAATAGCCCACGGCCCGCTTTCTTCTGCATACTTAAATCAAGAGGAGAAAGCTCACATTGAAGACCCCCGTCCATTGCCTGCTTGCTGCCACTCTGCTTTCATTCGCAATCGCTGCCCACACCCAGAATTTTTCTGACATCAAGCCATCGCCGCAGCAAACCGCATGGCAGGACCTCGAATTCGGCGTCATCATCCACTTCGGCACCAACACATTTCTTAATCGCGAATGGGGCGACGGCACGGCTGATCCGAAAGTCTTCAATCCATCCAGCGTCGATACCGACCAATGGATGAAAGCGGCGAAATCCGCAGGAGCAAAGTACGCCGTCCTCGTCGCCAAGCACCATGACGGCTTCGACCTCTGGCCGAGCGCGCAGACCGACTACGGAGTGAAAAGCAGTCCGTGGATGAACGGCAAAGGCGATCTCGTGCGCATGGCGTCGGACTCAGCCCGCGCCAACGGTCTAAAGTTCGGCATTTACTTGTCGCCATGGGACCGTCACGAGCCGAAATACAAAGACCCCAAAGCCTATGACGAGTTCTACCTCAAGCAGCTCGATGAACTGGCAACCAGTTATGGCAATCTCGTTGAGTTCTGGCTTGATGGAGCAGGCAGCGCTGGCCGCAAGTATGACTTCGAGAGCATCATCAACGAACTCCGCACCTATCAGCCGAACACCATGGTGTTTGCCGACGTCGCGCTCTTCAAATACGCCGATCTGCGCTGGGTAGGTACGGAAAGTGGAGCGATCTCATACGAAAACTGGAACGTTATCGACCGCACCGGCTATTTGCGCTGGCGTCCGATCGAAGCCGACACACCGCTGCACAAGCTGCACTGGTTCTGGCACCCGAATGACGAAAGCACGCTCAAGAGCGTCAGTGAGTTGGTCGATGTCTACAACAATACCGTTGGCCACGGTGGCCAACTCATGCTCGGCATCGCGCCAGACAACACAGGCCGCCTGCCCGAAGCCGATGTAAAGCGTCTCAAGGAATTCGGCGACGCAATCCGGCAGCTTTACAGCCATAATCTCATCGTCGATGAACATGCCAAGCCTGCATCGCCTGATGAATACGCTGCTATCGACAACGATCCCGCCACGTTCTGGTCAGCTCCAGTCGGTTCGAATCATGCAACTGTGGAAGTTACATTTCCCAAACCCGTGACCTTTGATCGCGCGCTCACCATGGAATGGCTCAACGACGGCCAGCACATCCAGAAATACACAATTGAAATTTATAAGGACGGCGCGTGGCAGCCCATTGTCGAGGCACAGGCCATCGGTCACAAGAAGATCGACATCTTCCCGCCGGTCACCGCACAGCGCGTGCGTCTCAACCTGCTTTCTACCGTTGGCGAGGCGCACATCCGCGAGTTCCGGCTATTTGCGGACAATGCGAATGGAGGGCGCTGAAGGCCCCACGGCTTCATCCACCTTCTGCATGCCCGTAATTGTCAGCTTTTGCTCCAGTCCGGTAGTGGTATCGCCGGGCTGCGCGCCGCCGACAAACACTTTATAATCGCCTGCGGTTACGGCGCGCTGACCCTGTGCATCCACCATGCTCAACCCGCGCGCGTCCAGATCAAACGCAACGTGCGCTACCTGATGCGGTTCAATATGCACGCGCTTGAATCCAGCGAGCCAGTGGTTCGGATTGCCCGGCCCGTCAGGTGGCGTGATGTAAAGCTCGGCAACCTCATCTCCAGCCACCGCACTGGTATTCTCCACATCGACCGTCACATGTAGCGGCGCGCCCGCATTTAATTTCACCGCCGACAGTTTCAGGTTCTTGTATGCGAACTTTGAATAGCTCAGCCCATAACCGAACCCGTAAAGTGGCTTCTGCCGGAAGTAGCGATACGTCCGCCCTTCCATCGTGTAGTTGTCAAACGCGGGCAGTTGATCGACGGACTGATAAAACGTAACCGGCAAGCGTCCTGCCGGATTCACCGTCCCTGCCAACACGTCCGCAATCGCAGTGCCCCCGGCCTGTCCCGGATACCACGCCTCCAGAATCGCCGCCGCATGTTGCTGCGCCCAGTCCACCGCCAGCGCGCTGCCATTCAGCAAGACCACCACCAGCGGTTTATTTGTGCTGGCCAGCGCATCCAGCAGATCGCGCTGCACCTCGGGCAACGCAATGTCCGTGCGGTCGCCGCCGGAAAATCCGGGAATATGCACCGGCATCTCCTCGCCTTCAACTTCCGGTGAAAGGCCAACAAACGCAACAACTACATCTGCCTGGTTTGCTGTCTGGATCGCCTGCTGCCGCAGTTGCTCAACATCCGGCTTCCACTTCAGCCGAATGCCCGCGCCGTAGTCCGATCCAGAGCGCGAGTACTCCATTTTGAAGGGATGCGGCTTGGCGTCGTCGAAATGCACTGTAAACTTCAGCGGCCTTCCAGGATCATGCGGATCGTTACTGGCATCGCTGGCCACTTCCTTGCCGTCAAATGACACGCTGTAGGAATATGTTGACGCGCAATGCGGCTCGCAATTCGCGTGGTCTACCGTGAACGTCACATCGCCCGGAGCGAGCGGTTGAAAATTTCCCGTCCAGCGCACGCTGAATCCCTTCGCGCCCTGCACCGGAACGGGCACGACGCGATTCCAGTCGAAATCAATATGCGCGTCATGCTCCGTCGTTGCCGTGCCGCTAAAGTCTGGATTGGCAAAATATTCCGCTGCAAGCCCTGGATGCCCGTCTTTGTCGCTGAACACGCTGCTCGGCACAATCACCGGCAGTTCAGCCACCAGCGGCGATCCCTGCGAGAAGAGCACCTTCGGTCCCTTGTCGGCAAACTTCGCCTGCAAGCCCGCCAGCGGCGTCACCGGATGCATGGGCACGCCGTTGTAATTGCCTTCGAGCGATGTCAATGACTCCGCATTCGGCCCAATCACCGCAATCGTCTTTACAGAACTCGCCAGAGGCAGCGTGTTGTTGTCATTCTTCAGCAGGACCATCGACTCATGCGCCGCCTGGAGCGCCACCTCGGCATGTGCGGGCGTGGCATTCTCGCTCGCAGTAATCTGCGAATATGCGTTTGATCCCTGCGGATCAAAAAGCCCCAGCTTGAAGCGCGCCGTAAACAGCCGCGTCACTGCCTGGTTGATCGCTGCCTCATCAATCAGTCCTTGATGCACAGCATCTACCAAGGCGGCATATTCGGTGCCGCAGCTCAAGTCATCGCCTGCCTTCACTGCCGCTGCCGAAGCATGCGCCGCATCGGACGAAAAGTGGTGGCCGTTCTCGCTGAAGAAATCACTGATAGCGCCGCAGTCAGAAACCACATATCCGGTGAACTTCCAATCACTACGCAGCCTTTTCACCAGCAGGTCCTGGTTCGCGCACGCTGGCGAGCCATTCACGCTGTTGTACGCGCACATAATGGAATCAGCTTTCGCGTCCACCATCGCCATGCGAAATGCAGGCAGGTAAGTATCCTCTACATCGTGTGGCGACGGATCGATATTCACCGAGTGCCGCGTTGATTCCGGCCCGCTATGCACCGCATAGTGCTTGGCTGTGGCAATCGTTTTAAAAATCTTCGGATTATCGCCCTGCATGCCTTTGATGAAGGCAGCGCCCATCTGTCCTGTCAGATAAGGGTCTTCGCCATATGTTTCCTGGCCGCGTCCCCAGCGTGGATCGCGGAAAATGTTGATGTTCGGTGACCAGAAATCCAGCCCGCGATAGATGCTGTGATCGTCCTCCGCCTGCGCCGCATTGAACTTCGCGCGTGCCTCAGTGGAAACCGTGTCGCCGATCTTCTGCTCAAGACCGGTGTCCCACGTTGCGGCCAGCCCAATCGCCTGCGGAAAGACCGTGGCATATCCAGCCCGCGCCACCCCATGCAGCGCCTCACTCCACCAGTCGTAGTCCGGAACCTGCAACCGCGGAATCGCTGCCGCGTGGTTCTGCATCTGCGAAACTTTTTCTTCGAGCGTCATGCGCGAAACCAGATCGGCAACCCGCTTTTCCAGCGGCTGAGATGGGTCGAGATAGACAGGCTTATCTGGAGTAGACTGGCTGAAGCCCGGAACGAATAGCGCAACGAATGCAACGGCAGAGATGAGAACGGAACGAATCTTCATAGGTTTGATGAACTTCCCGCACCAGTGTACAGATGCCAGAGAATTAATAAACCGATTTTCTTGATTAAAGTATCCATCGTTACCTTGAACGACAGCGTAATTGAAGATCGGCTCCAAAGTATTTTTGGTAGAAGCACCGGCCTTTAGGCCGGTGGAAAAGGATCAAAAATCCAAGGGCTTTAGCCCTGGTAAATCGCAACGAGGGAATTGTAGTGCGGATTTCGCTCTTCATCACCTGCTATAACGACACGCTCTTTCCTGAAACCGGTAAAAGCGTCGTCCGCCTGCTGGAACGTCTCGGCCATCAGGTTGACTTCCCGCTGGAGCAGACCTGCTGCGGTCAGATGCACTACAACACCGGCTATCAGGTGGAAGCCGCGCCGCTGATGCCGCGCTTCGTCGAGATATTCAAAGACGCCGAAGCCGTCTGCATCCCTTCGTCATCGTGCGTGGCCATGATTCGTGATCACTACCCGAAGATGGCCGAAGCGATAGGCGACCCTGGACTCCTCAAAGCTGTCGATGAATTGCTGCCGCGCATCTACGAACTCAGCGAGTTGCTGGTAAACAAGCTCGGGGTCGAAGACGTCAACGCCTATTACCCACATCGGGTCACGTATCATGCCAGTTGCCACTCGCTGCGCAGCCTGCATCTCAATGACCTGCCGCTGCGACTATTACGAAAAGTTCGCGGCATCGACCTCGTCGAGTTGCAGGGAATCGACCAGTGCTGCGGCTTCGGCGGCACCTTCGCTGTCAAAAACGGCGATGTCTCCGCAGCCATGCTCGCCGACAAGCTCCGCTGCGTCGAAAACACACGAGCTGAAGTCTGCACCGCGGTCGACAATTCCTGCCTCATGCACATCTTCGGCGGACTGCACCGCCAGCGTACCGGAATCAAGACTGTGCATCTCGCGGAAATTCTTGCGTCCACTGAAGAAGAGGCCAGCCAATGACCATCCGCGTAGGAGAAGCCGCCGAAGCGCCATCCTTCCAAAAAGCGGCATTCAAGCTGCTCGACGACGCGCAGCTGCGTAAGAACGTCCGCCACGCCACCGACGTCATCACCGGCAAGCGAGCCATCGTTGTTGGTGAACAGCACGATTGGCAGCAACTTCGCTCCGCAGCCAGCGCCATCAAGCAGCACACACTTGCGCATCTGGATGAGTATCTCCTGCAATTCGAAGCTGCCTGCACAGCAGCCGGTGGCCACGTCCACTGGGCGTCTGACGCCGATGAGGCCAACCGCATCATCATCGATCTGGTGAAGCAATACGGAGGAAAAGAGGTCATCAAGGTCAAGACCATGACCTCTGATGAGATCGGCCTCAATAAGGTATTCGAAGCGCATGGCATCCATCCGCACGAAACCGATCTTGCGGACATGATCGTGCAGCTTGGCCGAGACAAGCCATCGCATATCGTCGCGCCTGCATTGCACAAAAACCGTCAACAGGTGCGCGAAATCTTCATGCGCGAAATGGGCCTGCCTGAACTCACAGACGAACCTCAAGACCTGACCAACGCCGCGCGCAAATATCTCCGCAAAAAATTCCTCGAAGTGAAAGTCGGCTTCAGCGGGGCCAACTACCTGCTCGCAGACACCGGCGGCGTCTGCGTCGTCGAGTCCGAAGGCAACGGGCGTATGTGCCTTACGCTGCCCGACGTCCTCATCACTCTTGCAGGCATCGAGAAAGTTATTCCCTCATTCCGCGACCTTGAAGTCTTCCTCCAGCTTCTCCCGCGCTCCGCCACAGGCGAGCGAATGAATCCCTACAACTCTCTCTGGACGGGCGTACATAAAGGCGACGGGCCGCAGCACTTCCACGTCGTCCTGCTCGACAATGGACGCACACGCATCCTCGCCGACCCGGAAGCGCGGCAAACGCTGCACTGCATCCGTTGCGGAGCCTGCCTCAACACATGCCCCGTCTACCGCCAGACCGGTGGACACGCTTATGGATCCATCTATGCCGGTCCCATCGGCGCAATCCTTACACCACAGCTCTTCGACATGCAACACTCGCAGTCGCTGCCCTACGCCTCATCGCTTTGTGGGGCCTGCTACGAAGTCTGCCCGGTCAAGATCAATATCCCCGAAGTCCTCATCCACCTACGTGGCCGCGTCGTGCGCGAGCAGCAGAGTGCGGTGAATTTGGAAGCCATCGGGATGAAGACCATGGCGCACATCTTCTCCGGCCGCCGCCATTTTGAAGCCGCGCAGCGCCTCGGCCGAATCGGCCAGTGGCCCTTCGTGTCTGATGGATGGGTGAAACACCTGCCCGGAATGCTGGGGAACTGGAC
>NZ_DASQIX010000100.1:0-70301 GCF_035631355.1 Alloacidobacterium sp. | reverse complement strand
TTACTGGCTGTCTCTGTCACCTCCGCTCAGCTCCAAACTTCTCCACAGTCGCGTGTCCTTGCTGGCTGATTCCTTCCCGTCGAAAAACGTTTACAACTGTAGACATCAGAATGTGAAGATCAAGCCAAAAATTCCAGTGATTGACATACGAGACGTCCCACTCGAACTTTTCCTTCCACGTAATCGCATTGCGTCCCTTCACTTGCGCCAGGCCCGTAATGCCTGGCTTCATATGATGCCGCTTCGCCTGCTCTGCTGTGTAGTAATTGAGATATTCCATCAGCAAAGGACGTGGTCCTACAAGGCTCATTTCTCCCTTCAAGACGTTCCATAATTGCGGAAGCTCATCGAGGCTGAGCCGCCGCAATGCCCTCCCAATATGAGTCAATCGCGCGGCATCCGTAAAAGGATCGGCCTCCGAAGGCGGGCCTTCAACCATGGTGCGAAATTTGAATAATGTGAACGGCCGTCCATTCAACCCGGGCCGCATCTGGCAAAACAATATCGGCCTGCCCATCGTCATTCTGATCGTGACTGCAACCACAGCCATAAGGGGCCAGAGAACTGCCAGACACAGCAACGCCCCGGCGACATCCAGCAACCGCTTGCAAACCGCCCCTATCGGGTGTGAGCGCATTTCGCCGCCTCCACATCAGTATCGACAGGGAGAGCGTAACCGCGTTCCCGAAGCATCGATTGATAGAGCGAAGTCAAGGCCTCCCACACAGTTTCATTCCGAAAGCCGCGGGCTATACGTTCCCGTCCCATTCGCCCCATCAGTTGTATCCTGCCAGGATCAGACAGCAGCAACAGCACAGCCTCAGCCAATTTCTTTGCGTCTCCAACCGGAGTGAGTAGCCCCGTAATGCCGTCTTCAATTGCATCCACCGCGCCAGTGGCAATTGTAGTGACAATTGGAAGCCCTGCCGCCTGGGCTTCGAGGATGGTGTTCGGAAAGCCTTCACGATGAATAGGCAGCACAAAAATATTCATGATCAGATAGTAGAGTTCGATATGCTGCATGAACCCTACACGGTATATGCCGGGCTCGCAACGGGCGCTCTGCCCGTCTCTATGAATCAGGATGGCAGTGGGTCTTCTCGTCGATCCTGCGCCGCTCGGACTTCTGCCTGCGCATGGCGCTGCGCTGGCACAATTGCATGCGGGGGATTGCATGGGCCGACTAGCCGAGGTCGCCGTCCAGGAAGTCATTATCGATATCGGGGCCATGCCGGTTGCAGTGCGCCGCGAGAGCGCGGAATTCCTGCAAATGATTGAGAAGCGCTATTCCGGGTTCATCGACTCGGAGTCGCATGCAGCTTTTGAATTAAATGTTGAGATTGCGCCTCCGCGAAGGATCACCAAAGAGGAGGACATCTCGGTGCG
The DNA here is from genome assembly GCF_035631355.1 of Alloacidobacterium sp. Taxonomy (NCBI): domain Bacteria; kingdom Pseudomonadati; phylum Acidobacteriota; class Terriglobia; order Terriglobales; family Acidobacteriaceae; genus Alloacidobacterium; species Alloacidobacterium sp. The sequence continues at coordinate 68,915 of NZ_DASQIX010000100.1, read as the reverse complement.
CTTCGATTCAGGGCAATGGCTCATCGAGCGCGGTGATCTGCGCGCACAGTGGGACGAGGTAGCGCGGCGCGGACGGGTGATGCAATCGGCAAATCCGTATTCAATCGATACAGTGCTGCGTATTATTCACAGCCTGATTCTCGCCCGTGAAGGCGGACTGCTGATGCATGCGGCAAGTGCTGTGCGCAATCGCAAAGCATTTTTGTTCGCCGACGCTTCCGGAGCAGGGAAGACGACCATCTCGCGCATGGCCCCTGCAGACGCGACGCTGCTGACGGACGAGATCTCCTACCTGCGACGCAAATGGAAAGGATTACATCGCGCATGGAACTCCCTTTGCCGGAGAACTGGCGAGGGTCGGGGAAAATTTGCAGGCGCCGCTGGCAGCGCTGTATCTTCTGCAAAAGGGACCGGAGAACGCTATTGAACCGGTGGGCGCAGGTGAGGCGGTTCGCAGGCTGATGGAAAACGTGCTGTTCTTTGCGCGCGATCCGGAATTGGTGGATATGGTTTTTGTTTCGGTCTGTGATCTGGTGGCCAGGGTCTCTATATTTCGGTTAACCTTCTTGCCTGACGAGCGCGTCTGGGAGCTGATTCGATGAGCGCAGTTTACATTGCCAGAGGCAGGCCGGATACGCGCGACAAGCGTCATTGATGTTGGCCATCATCGACACGATATTGTGGCGGCTATTCGGAAGGCCACGTCCAGCGAATTTCGCGGTTCGCTGCAGTCGGTAGTGAACCCTTGCGCAAGCAAAACGAACTCAGCTGTCTCCACAATCACAAATGTTCTGAAAAGTGTGGAGTTAGGCGATTCGCTGCTGAACAAGAAATTTCATGATCTGCGCTCGGCTCATCTCTGATTGACGTGATCCAAGTCAGGCAAGCGCGAGATTGAGGTTGCTGATTGCTTCGTCGATCTCCTGCGTATTCTTGAAGCCTACAGTAACGCAATCCACCCCTGCATTTTGAAATGCGAAGCGCATGGCGGCCTGGCGGTCTTCGTGGCGCGTGAAAGTTCCATTGCCGACGAGTTTCATGCTGATGACGCCCATCCCTTCCTTGTGCACCTGCTTCACATGCTCGACGACTTCGCCAACGCTGGATGGATTATTATTGTCTTCCCATGTGGGGCCGTCCATGCGGGTGCCATTGTGATTCATGCGAATCATTGCAATTTCGAGCCACTTGTTGCCGGGCATTTGGCGCAATGCAGGAAGACCATGGACCGATGCGCCGCGCGCGCGGACAATTTTCTTCGACTGCGCTTCGAGGATGCCGTCCTGCCACCGGGCGGACTCGGAAACCCAGTCGGGCGTGTGCTGCCAATGGAGCAACATAACGTCAAAGTATTCTGTCTGCGACGTGCGCCGCATCTCGTCGAAACGCTCCTGCGGGTCGCCTTGATTGGTCGTCACCTTGGTCATGAGGTGATAGCTATCGCGCGGGAGGTTCTTAAGAGCTTCGCCAAGCATAGCAGGAGTGACGTAAGCCTCAGCAGTTTCAAAGAAGCGGATGCCGTGATCGTACGCATAATGAACGAGCCGCGTGAATTCCTGCTGGCCCAGCGAAGCCTGCACATGGCCATTATTGCTTCCGGTGCCAAAAGCAAGTCGTGTGACCTGTATGCCTGATTTGCCGAGTGTGACAACGTCGGTAGCCGTGCGACGCGTGGCATTCAGGGGAAACGTGCCGAGGCTGGCAAGTGTTCCTGCGGCAAGCGAAGTCTTAAGGAAATCGCGACGGGAGAATTGGCTCATAAAGACCTCCGCAACAAGGGCGTCTTTTGCGGAAATGGTATCACGGCAAGAATATTTTCCGGGCCGTGGCGGCGATAGGTGAGATCCGGCGCGCAAATTGACAGCCTAACTTGAATCTAGTATCTATGGGCGCTTGTGAGACTCTCTCTAACTTTTCTGCTTGCTTTTATTTCTCTGATGGTGCCGGGGGCTATGAGCCAGACCACGGCTGCCGGCAGCGCACAGGCCCCGCATCCGTGGGGCCAGAATCCCGATGGTATGCACATTTACATTTGGGCTGGGTTGAAATCGCACTTTCCCGGACAGCATGACTATCCTCAGTTCCTTGCCGACTGGAGCAAGATTCTCACCGAGCATGGAGCCGTAGTTGATGGGGCACTTCACGCGCCGCGCGTCGCCGATCTGGAACACACGGACGTGGTGATTATTTATAAGGGCGATGCGGGCTATTTAAGCGATGACGAAAAAGCAGCGCTCGAAGCATACATCAAGCGCGGCGGCGGGCTGGTGAGTCTTCACGATTCACTGTGCGGCCCTGACCCTTCGTATTTTGCAACGCTTGTCGGCGGTGGCAAGAAGCATGGCGAAGTGAACTATACGCTGGGAGCGCCTATTCCTTACACTGTGGTTGATACCACTAACCCCATCATGCAGGGCATGTCGAACATCACCATCTTTGATGAAGCCTTCTACAACATGACATGGGCGCGCAACCCGGGCATTCATGTGCTGGCTACGACCGCGATACCGGGCACGCCAAGCGCGGGAGCGCATAAGGGCGAGGTTGTGCCGCAGATCTGGACGTATGAACACACACTCTCCGGCGGCCAGCCCGCGAGGGCATTCGTCTGGATGCAGGGGCATGAGTACGCGAATTTCAGCAACTATCAGATTCAGCAAATGCTGCTGCGTGGCATTGCGTGGGCTTCGAAGAAGCCGGTTAATGCGTTAGTTGATTACGTTCCGCCGACGAATCAGCACAAGTAAGTTCTATTTTGCCGTCCAGCCACCGTCGATGAGGATGTCGGTACCGGTGATGAAGCCAGCTTCTTCTGAACATAGATAGCAGGCCAGCGCTCCAACCTCCTCGACTGTACCCCACCGCCCAATCGGGAGACTTGCGAGGAATTGCGCGTTGGCTTCCGGATTGTTCATCAGCGCTGTATTCATATCCGTTGCGAATGGGCCGGGACTGATTCCGTTGACGGTGATTCCCTCGCCAGCCAATTCCAGAGACAATGCTCGCGTGAGGCCGAGAAGCGCGGCTTTGGCGGAGGAGTATGGGGTCCGCCCGGGGAGCGACACATGGCCCATGATGGAGCTCATATTCAGGATGCGGCCGTAGCCGGAGCCTTTCATCCCAGGCACGAATGCGCGGCACATGAGGAACGTTGAGATCAGGCTGGAATCGAGGACGCTGCGAAATTCTTCCAAAGAGAAATCAACCAGATTCTTGCGGATATTCGTTCCCGCATTGTTGATGAGAATCTGCGGATGTCCAAAGCGCTGATTCACGGCATCGGCTGTCTTTGTTACTTCTTTCTCCTGCGTGACATCGGCTATGAAAACGGCAGCGGTTCCGCCGTGTTTGGCAATAGAATCGCGCACTTGTTCCAGCCGCTTGCTGTCTCGGGCCACAAGTGCAATGTTTGCGCCTGCTTCAGCGAGGGACTTCGCCATCGCTTCACCCAGACCGCGGCTTCCGCCTGTGATGACCGCCGTCCTCCCCTTCAGATTGATGACCATGTATCCATCCTATTGAGGCAGGCTCCACGCGTAGAGGCTGTCGCCTGCTCCGAACAAAATATATTGCTTCCCGTCCAGCATATAGGTAATGATTCCGCCTGATTCATTGGCGGTCATTTCGTGGTGCCAAAGGATCTGGCCTTTGTCGGCGCTGTAGATTATGAGGTTCTTCTGGTCGTCGCCGGTAATGAGCAGATTGGTTGCGGTTGTCAGGATGCTCGGGCCAACCGTCGTCGGCGCGTTGTTCAGGTTCGGATATCTGTGCTTCCATACGGCGTTACCTGTCAGCGGATCGATGGCCTGGAGAACGCGCTCGATATGCCCAATTCCTGTGCCTGTGCCTCCGTAACCGGAAGGCTCTTTACTGTCATCGGTCAAGTAGTAGATGGCTTTTCCTTCGACTGAATTGACATAGACCATGCCAGTTTTGGGACTGTAGGCGGGGGCCGGCCAGTTCGATGCGTTTACGATATTGATGGAGCCGCCGACCGTGGGGTCCTTGTCGGGAATCGGGATGGGCTCGCCTTGTGGCGACAGGCCTGAGGAATAATCGAGCGGCACATATGGCTTGACGACCAGATATTTGCCTGTGATCCGGTCGAGCGTCACAAAGAAACCGTTTCGCGCCGCCTGCGCCAGCAGCTTGCGCGGCTTTCCATCTACGACCTGATCGAACAGGATCGGGGCGGTCGTGTTGTCGAAATCATGCGTGTCGTGAGGCGAAACCTGAAAGTACCACTTCAGCTTTCCGGTATCGAGATCGAGCGCAACAATCGATTCCGTCCATAGATTCGCTCCGGGGCGTCCTTGGCCCGCGAAGACCGGATTCGTATTTCCCGTTGGCCAGTAAAGCAGATTCAGTTCGGTGTCATAGGTGCCGGGCATCCATGTCATGCCGCCGCCGTGGTCTGACGCGGACTCGTTCGGCCAAGTCTTCAGCGCCGGATCGTCCTTGCGCGGCGTTGACCACCAAGTCCATTGCAGATTGCCCGTCACCGTATCGAAGGAGTCGAGGAAGCCGGGCATGTCCATTGCGTCGCCGCCTACACCAACAATGACGTGGTTCTTTATGACCAGTGGCGCTGATGTCGAGAAATATTGCTTGCGCGCGTCGGCGTAATTTTTCCTCCACAGCTCCTGTCCGGTGTTCGCATTGAGCGCGATGAGCCAGTTGTCGGGCGTGAGGAAATAGACTGTCGATTTCCAGATAGCTACTCCGCGCTGCCCCACTAGGTGCCCGCCGTGGTCGCTCCAGCCGTAATGCCATAGCTGTTTTCCCGTGCGCGCATCGAGCGCCCATACATGGTCAGGAATCGTGATGTAGAGCACGCCGTTGATCAACAGCGGTGTGCATTTGATAACGGGAACGGGCGCGCCGCGCTGCGGCCCCACTCCGGCAATTCTGAAGACCCATTGCTGGGCGAACCGGCCTACATTCGCGGGCGCGATCTGAGTAAGCGTGCTGTAGCGTTGGCCGCTGTAATTGCCGTTGAAAGTCGTCCAGCTTGTGATTGGGGGCTTGCCGATTGCATTCGGGTCAAGCGATACATGCGGAATGGACGGGCCTGCGCTCGCCAGAGCGGCAGTTGCAATCGCCGTACAGACAGCGCTTGCCCATTTCATTTCAGCGTTGCCAGGTATGCGGTTACGTTGTGCATGTCATTGTTGGTCAGGGTCTGGATCATCTCCTGATGATCTGCGAGCGGGTCGTTTATCTCCACTTCTATGCCCGGTCCGCGGTTGATAACATGCGTCTGGCCCGCGCTGTCAACGACTGTAATGCGAAAATCGTTTATCACCTTGACCCGACCGGTTAATGTGGCGCCGCCTGGTTGTTTCACGGTTGCGCTGATTGCCAGCTTACTGTTTTCAGAGCTCGCAGGCCATATCCAACCGCGCTGGAGTTGATCCGGAGAACCGAAGCTGCTGCCAATGTGCGCAAATGTTTCTGCAGTGTGGCACTTCATACAGCGGGCCTTCACATAGGTCTCTCCTTGCACTGGATTCCCCACCACGATGTTCAGCACATGATATGTCCCGCGATTGGCAACGTCCTCGACCTGCAAATGAAGAAACTCAGCGATGTCATTAAGTTGTTCATCTGACATTGTGGCGAACGCGGGCATGCCTTTGTCCGGACGCCCGGCTTTCAGGAACGGAGTCAGCCGCTCGCCGTGGTCGTCGCTGAGGACTTCATCGGATGTAATCAGGCTGGGAGCGGTCACGCCGTGTGCATTCTGTCCATGGCAAAAGGCACAATTCTGCTGGAAGAGCGGCGCGCCGCGAGCTGCAGCCGCTTTATTTGGTTCCGGTCCCAAGCCCAGAAATGCGCGCGTGGCAGCCGCTCGTTGGTCCGGCGTCATGTTCTGATATGTCTTCCGTTGTTGCGCGCTATTTTGACCAGCGCTTGGCTCCTCCTGACCGATTGCGGTCACGGAAAGAACCGCGAAGACTGCGACGACTACATGAAGAACTGGATGGCTCAACCATCTTGGCCAGGAATTCAGGCACAATTGTTTCATTCCATTCAGCCGCCGCACGCCAGTATACAAATCCATCTCGGCGAAGGCGATCCTTATGAGAAAGTGCGGCGAGCAGTGCTTGTGCCAGACATCCTCTTGTAGATCGTCTCGCTATTCTCGTCATGCTTTTACAAGGTTCTCAAAGCAATCACCGTTACATCTGGATCTAGTGCTTGTGGAGATAACTCAATTTCAAGATTTTGTTCCGACTGAGTGAATTTCAGAGACTGTCCGTTGGCGAGCAGGCGCGCTGAGATGACCTTTGGCTGCAAGCCGCTTATTTCGAGCGTCGCTGATGGCCAGTCGAAGACATGAACAAAGACAGTTTCGCGCTTTGCAGTGGTTCGAATCGCGGGGTTTCCCTGGATCGGGCCGTAGGTGGTTCCGTAGATGGAGTCGCCGTTAGTCGCTAGCCAATCTCCGATGGCGCGGAGGCGCTCCTGAAATTCGGGCTGAATGACGCCGTCAGGCTGAGGGCCGACGTTGAGCAGGAAGTTGCCGCCACGGCTTGCTACTTCCACCAGCGCTCGAATGAGAAATTGCGCCGACTTGTAATCGTGATCGTGCATGTTGTATGCCCAGGTGTTGTTGATGGTCATGCAGGTTTCCCAAAGCTGAAAGTCTTCCGGTCTGGGGATTCCTGGCTTCAGCTCCTTTTGTACGTTTTGGTCTACGGCTGAAAAGTGGACATCTTTGGTGGGGATCGCTTTGGGAATGAACTGCTCGGGAGTGACATAGTCGCCAGGCACGCCAATGCGGTCGTTGACCAGCGTCGCAGGCTGGAGGCTGCGAATCAGCTTGATAAAGCGCTCGCCATCGTATTTTTCCTGGTGGTTCAGGCCATCAAACCATATCAGGGCCGCCGGGCCGTATCTGGTCAGCAACTCAGTCAACTGCAACTGCATGTAGTCAAGGTAGAGAGGCCATTCCGGACGCTGCGGCTCTCCATTCCAGTTTTCGCTTGCTGGCTTTGACGTGTCGCGGAAATCAGGGTGGTGCATATCGGGCGGCGAGTAGTAGAAGCCGAGGCGCATGTTTCGTTTGTCGCACGCTTGCGAGAGCATCTTGACGATGTCTTTTCCGTATGGTGTTTTCGTAATCTTGTAGTCCGTGTAGGAACCGTCGAACATGCAGAACCCGTCGTGATGCTTGGTGGTGAACACCATGTACTGCTGTCCTGCAGTGCGGGCCAAATCGACGAATGCGTCGGGGTCGAATTTCGTCGGATTGAAGCGCTGCGGCAAGGCGCGGTACTCAGCCTCAGTGATGCCGCCGGGAGTGGGCCGCATGATAGGCCAGGAAGCTTCCACGCTGGCCAGCGAGTACGGGCCCCAGTGGATGAACATGCCGAACTTCGCGTCGCGATACCATGCTGTTCGTTCGTTTTCATCGTTTAATGCAAAGGCAAAATTTGGAACCAGAGAAAGAGAAGAAGCGGCCAGAGAGGTTTTAAGGAACTGCCGTCGGCTCCATATTTGAGCGCTCATATCATGCACCAACCTAATGTGTACAGGTTCTCCTGTCAAGCGCTCCTCATTTGATTATTTAGGCGATTAGCCGCAGGGCTGTTGTAAGGATTATGTAGACTGGTTTAGCGGTTCGGCGGTATTGCTATATTTAAGCGCTCATTTATAATTCGATCTTTATTTGATTTCTGGATTAAGGCGGTCATGGCAGGAAAAGTAAAAGTAGCGTTGATTGCCGGCGCGATGTATGAGCCGCTTTATCGTTCGCTCGAAGAATTCGGCGCGGCACGGCGCGTGACGGTTGAGGTCGGATATAGCGGCGATCATCCGGCGCTGAATGCCCATCTTGCGTCCATGTCTAATCCTCCCTATGACTTGATTTCTACGCACACGAAGTACGCTCCGTCGCAGGCGCACTTTCTGGCGCCTCTGCAAACGCGCATCTCCCAGGAAGAGTTGGCGGACTTTTATCCCAAGCTGCTGGAACTGGCCACGATTGATGGCCAGTTGCTTGGTCTGGCAAGAAATATAGATGTTCGGCTACTGCACTACCGTACCGATTTGATGGTTGGTCCTCCGCAGACGTGGGATGAGTTGTTCGATACAGCGCAGAAGCTGACGAGAGGGAAAGATCTTTACGGCTTCGCATTTCCGGGCATGGAGTCCGGTTTATTTGGAACGTTCTTCGAACTGGCGGAATCTGCAGGCGCCTATCTTTTCCCTGAAAATGGGATTCCCGACATTGTGAATGAAGGTGGCCGATGGGCCCTGAGGCTGTTACGCCGGATGCATACGTCCGGCACAGTTCCACCGCAAGTTGTGGATTGGCATTACGACGAAGTGCATCGCGCCTTTCGCGAAGGGCATGTTGCCATGATTGGCGATTGGCCTGCCTATTACCGGGCGCATCTCGATCCTGCTCGATCAAGCGTGTATGACCGCTTTGCCGTATCGGCTTATCCCATTGGTCCTTCAGGCGCGTCGAAGACCTATGGAGGATCGCATACATTTGCGCTGACCCATCGTGGAGCGGCGAATCCTGGTGCCGTGGATCTGCTCCATTTTCTGACCTCGCCAGAAAGACAGATGGAGGAAGCTTCGCGCGGCAGCGTGCCCGTCCGACGCTCCGTGATGCGGCAGGTTCGTGAGTCAGCCTCGGCGAAAGAACTAGATCGCTGGCATACGCTCGAATCCGTTATCGATACATCGGTGCTTATCCCGCCGAAATTAAAGCGCTATCCCGAGATTGAAGAGGTGCTCTGGTGCACTGTACAACGCGCGATTGTTGGCGCAATCAGTGAAGAGGAAGCGCTCAATTCCATTGTCAGCCAGATTGCCGCTATAGCCAGGAATGAAAGAACACTCAGCCCATGTTGATTAAAGCTGTCAGTACACGCGATGCGCGTTTTCAGCTCGAACCCGGAGCCGGTTCGGACGCCGTTCACTCGTCGCCGGAGTATTCATTTGCCGTGACCTACCTAACTCTCGATAGCGGACTGCGCGGTACCGGGCTCGTGCTGACCATGGGGGAAGGGAATGATCTGGTTTGCGGCGCGATTGAGAAGCTGGCGTCGCGGCTGGTTGGCAGCGATATCGAAGAGTTGATGGCCGGATTTGGCGAGCAGTTTCGTGCGCTTGCCGACGATCCGCATATGCGATGGCTGGGGCCACACAAAGGCGTTGTTCATCTCGCGCTTGCTTCAATTACGAATGCGTACTTTGATCTGTGGGCCAAGGTCAGAAAACAGCCGTTGTGGAGCTTGCTGCTCAGTTTGTCGCCCGACGAAGTTGTGAATCTGCTGGACCTGAGCTATCTCGAAGATGTTCTGGATAGAAAGGCTGCGCTGCGGCTACTTAAAGATGAGCAGGCAGGCCGCGATGCGCGCTTGGGGATTATCGAGCGCGGTTATCCGGGCTACGACACGAGCGTCGGCTGGTATCACTATGACGACGATCAGATTCGCGACAATGTGCAGCGCAGCCTCGATCAGGGATTCGGTGCGTTCAAGCTGAAGGTTGGGGGGACACTTGAGCGTGATCTGCAGCGCGCGCAGGGGCTGCGACGCATCACCGGTCCGAATGCGACGATCATGCTCGATGCGAACCAGCAGTGGTCTTTGCCATCGGCCATTACTGCCTGCAAAGAACTTGCGAGCATGGATCCATACTGGATTGAAGAGCCGACGCATCCGGATGACATTTTTGCCCACAAACAACTGGCGCGGGAGATTGCCCCGCTCGCGCTTGCGCTGGGCGAGCACGTCCCGAACCGGGTTGTTTTCAAGAACTATCTGGAAGCGAAATGTGTCAGCTTTCTGCAGCCTGATTGCACTCGGCTAGGCGGCGTCAGCGAGTTCCTGACAGTCAGCCTGCTGGCGCGGAAGTACGGAGTGCCGGTCGTTCCACACGTCGGCGACATGGGGCAGATTCATCAGCACCTTGTTCTCTTCAATCACATTGCAATGGGGCATCCGGAAATATTTCTCGAACACATCCCGCACCTGAAGAGCCACTTCGTAAATCCAGCCGAAGTGTCCGGCGGGCGCTATCGAACGCCACAGGAGCCAGGCAGCAGTTCCGATCTTTTATGAATAGCAATTTCACCGGCATAGTTCTTGCGCTTGCGGGTGGCGTGCTGGTTGGGAATTGCATGCTGCCCTTGAAAAAGATTCGCACCTGGCCATGGGAGTGCACCTGGCTGGTGTTCAGCCTTGTTTCTCTGGTCTTCGTGCCTTGCCTGATTGCCGCATTGGCTGTCCCCGCATGGCCGGGAATATACGCATCGCTGCCGTTCTCCGCTTTGCTTCCGTCTTTATTGTTCGGATTCGGTTGGGGGATAGCACAGGTTCTCTTCGGCATCTCTGTTGTGCGCCTCGGCATGGCGCTTGCCTTCACCATCATCGTGGGGCTTGGCACCGTCTTCGGAACGCTGGTACCGCTGTTTGTTCTGCATAAGGGTGATCTCGCGAACGGCAATGCTGAAATGCTGGTTGCCGGGTGCGGCCTGATGATTTTTGGAGTTGCTCTTTCCGGCTATGCGGGCAAGTTGCGTGAGCACCCACAACGCGCAACAGAGCACGATTACAGGTCCGGATTAGGCATTGCCATCTTGTCGGGTGTGTTGTCTTCGATGCTTAATCTCTCGCTCGCCTTTGGAAGCCCTATTTCGCAGATGGCCGTGCGCAATGGTGCGTCCACTTCGACGGCTGTGTTCGCCGTATGGCCTGTGGCTTTGGCAGGCGGCCTCGTCCCCAATCTCGCATATGCGGTTTATCTCTTATGTAAGAACAAGAGTTGGGGAAAGCTGATGCACACCGTACAGGACGCCTTTCTGAGTTTGTTGATGGGGCTGCTTTGGATCGGCGCTGTCGCAATCTACGGGCTGTCTACTCGCTACCTGGGGCGGCTGGGAGATTCCGCCGGCTGGGCCATTTACCAGATCGCGATGATTCTTACCGCTACTACGGGCGGCATCGTAGTCGGTGAGTGGAAGGTGGCGAGCCGTCGCTCTCTGGCCGTGCTTGCATCAGGCGTGTTCATTCTCATTCTTGCCACGGTTGCAACGGCGGTTTCGACACGATGAAGTCATGCTAGTCTCTGGTCTACGGGGTTTATTACGCGATGGATGTTGCGACTGCTCAGAGCGACGCGTCACTGCTGGTGAAACAAAGTCTTGCCGCCAAGCTGCGGGAAGAGATTATCGAAGGACATCTCGCACCCGGCCAGCGCATTATTGAAGGCCATTGGGCGCGAAAATTCGGCGTAGCTCAAACCTCGGTGCGTGAAGCCATCAACCTGCTCATTAACGAAGGCTTCGCCACCAAAGCGTCTGGCCGCAGCGCACGCGTTACGTCTTATTCTGAAGGCGACATCGCCCAAATTTATGAACTGCGTGGCGCGCTGGAAGGGCTGGCCGCTAGATTGACCACGCAGCGCCAGCCTGATCTTGAGCCGCTTGAAACCACCCTTAAGGATTTGCGCAAAGCCACGAAGAGCGGAGATGTCCGCCAGCTTATCGAAGCAGACCTGCAATTTCATTTGCGGTTGTGCGAGCTTTCCGGGAACCGCTTTTTGTATGCGCAGATACACACCGTGCTGGTGCCGCTTTTCGCTTTCGTTGCTATGCGGGTTGTTCAGAGCCATCAAACGGCGCAGGCGTGGGAGTCTGACCTCGACCGCCATAAGCGCATCATTGAATTGATCCGGGAAGGCGATGCTTTCGCCGCTGAATTCGCAGTACGCGGGGCGATGCAGCAGTTTGCGCAGCGCGCTTATGAAATCTGGCAGAGGAAAGAAGCAAAGTCCTGACCCGTTACGGTGTTTTCTGCAATGAATCCAGAACATTGAGAGCCTGAACGATATCAGCATCTTTTGGAGCGAGTTTCTGCGCTTCCAGCAACTGCGTTCTACCATTGCCGTAGTCTCCGGCGCGGCAATAGATGAGGCCGAGATCTTTGTGCAGCGTGGGCAATGCGCTGCAATCCTTACAAACGCTCAGTGCTTCCTTTAATTGCGATATAGCCTGCGGCCAATCATGCGCGTCGGCTGATGCCAGAGCAAAATTGCCGAGTGTCGAGGCGCGATCGGTAATGTGTTCGTCTGCTTGCAGCGCCTCGAAGCGGCTTTCAAGAGTCTTTGCCTCGTCAGGATTCGATTTTTTGAGAAGCCGCGCAAGGTTATAGAGAGCCTCGCTGTATTGAGGACGAATTTCAATTGCCTTCCGCCATTGCTGAACCGCGCCTGCAGTATCGCCCTTGTGCTGCAGAGCCTGACCAAGCATAAAGTAGGCTTCCGCGTAGTCTCGCCTAGCCGCGACTGCCTTCTGGAATTGCGCGATAGCGGTGTCCGTCTCATCGGCCTGCCGCGAAATAAGGCCGAGCAGATACCAGGCTTCCGCCTGGTTTGGGTCGAGACGGACAGCCGCTTCCAGTTCCGGTTTTGCTTCGCTATTGCGTTGAAGATCAAGCAGAACGCGGCCTTTGTTGTAGCGGGCCGCTGCGTTGTTCGGATCGAGATGCGCTGCTTCGGAGAATTCCGCGAGCGCGTCTTTCAAATCGAAGCGGTCAGCCAGGGCGATTCCTAGATTTAGATGTGCTCCAGCCGAGTTTGGATCGAGTTCCACCACCTTGTGAAAGAGCGGCAGCGCGTCTGCGCCACGGTTCAGTCGAGTCAGGACCATGCCGTAGACGCTTAAGGCGCCGGAGTTTTTTGGATCGAGCTGTACGGCTTTGCTCAACGCGGTTTCAGCTTCGGGCAGGCGTCCTTCCCCTGCAAGAATGAGCCCAAGGTTGGCGAAAGCCTGCCCGTATTGCGGGTTGTTTTCCGTCGCCAGCCGGAACATTTTTTCCGCGTCGGCGTCTTTGCCCATTTGACCGTAGAGCACGCCCAGGTTGTTTTGCGCCTCCGCATACTGTGGATCGAGAGAGACCGCAGTTTTGAACTGGCTCTCTGCATCCTGAGCATGACCTGCCTGCAAATCAAGAAAACCAAGCTGATTGTGTACTGGAGCGAGGGACGCGTCGAGCGACTGCGCTTTTTCCAGCGCCTCGCGCTCCGCTGCATAGTCGGAGAGCCTGTCCAGCGCAAGCGCGAGGTCGTAGTAAGTGCGCGCGTTGTTAGGATCGTTCACTAGCGAGGCGCGATATAGCGCAACCGCTTTCTGCGGATCACCTGACTGCAAATCCTGGTTTGCCTGGCTGGCACTTACCGCGGCCACGTCCTGCTTTACGCTCGCCGCCTTTTTCTGTTGCAGAACATTCAATTCCTGGTGAGCCTGGTCCTGTTGCCCCAGTGTGCGAAGCACCGACGCCAGTTGAAAGCGCGCTTCGCTCGAATCTGGATTAAGCTTGAGCGCTTCCTCCAACTCGGGCCGTGCTTCGGCAGGTTTCCCGAGACGGGCGAGCACGAAGCCGAGATTGTAGTGGGCGTCCGCGTGATTTGGATTCAGTGTGATTGCCTGGCGGAAGGACTTCTCCGCTTCAGCATAGTTACCCAGTCCACGTTCAACGACGCCGTTGAAATACTGTGCTTCGAACTCATGCGGATGCCTCTGCAGATATTCGTGAATGAGCGGTTCCGCGCGATCATACTGCAGCAGAGCGGTCAGCGTCTTCACATAGGAGAGACGAACGGTATCGTCCGTTGGATCAAGCTTGAGGGCTGTCTCGAATTCCCGCCCAGCTTCTGTGAATCGTTTCTGCTGCGCGTAGACGATACCCAGATTCGCGTGGGCCTGAGCATAGTCGGGATGCTCTTTGACAATGGAGGAGAGGATTTGAATGGCCTCGTCAGTATTGTTGTTTTTCGAGTAAGCAATCGCAAGGTCTAGTTGCAGAACTTCGTCCTCCGGCGCGTCTTTCAGCGCGGCGATAGCCGCCGAGTATCGCTTCTCGGCGATGAAGGCTTTTGCCAGCCCGTCAAGCGCAGGGATCGATTGCGGGTCCTGCTTGAGAGCTGCTCGAAACGCATCGATAGCAGCGTCCTGTTGTCCCAAATCACTCAGCGTCACGCCTAACGGCAGAAGAATCTTAGGAGTGTTCGGCTTCAGGGCCGACGCAGCCTGTAATTCACGAGCAGCGCGCTTTGAATCATGATTGCTGAGGTAAGCGATGCCTAGGTCGTAGTGCCCTTCCCAGGACTTCGGATCGAGATGGATCGCGGATTGAAACGCGTAGACAGCGCACGAGAGTTGATGATGGCCTGCGAAGTAAGCGCCGAGAGCATCGTAAGCCGCGGCGGAAGGATGCGCGGCAATCGCCTGTTCAAGATCAGCTGGTCCTTTGCAGGCGGGCGGCTGCTGCGCTGCCATATAGAGTGGGAGCAAAAAACATGCGGCCAGCGTGGAACATTGCATCGACATCACTGATTTTGGAAATACTCTCTGCACAAACAAAATTCAACCTACTGATGATTACCTTAGCAAGCTAACATCTACTGAGCCGGCGTTCTGCCTTCGGCGCGCGCCAACATCTCGCGCATGAAAGAATCCTGCGGAAAGATTTCGAGGTAATGTTCCAGCGCAGTCTGCGCCCGCGCATAATCCTTCAATTGAATCAGCCGCACGATCAGTGTCTTCTGTATGACCGGATCGAAGGGATCCATCTCGATTGCCTTTTCCAGCGGCGGAAGAGACTCCTCGGTTTGGTTAAGCTTCACCAGCGCTTCAGAGAGATCGGCATAGGTTGTGGCCTGGGGCTGAAGCTGCAGTGCGTGTCGCAGATGGTCTGCCGCAACCTGATAATTGCCCGTCCTCAATTCTCTTCGTCCTAGTGATGCCTGCACGAGCGCGTTTTCTGGTTGGGACTGCTCAAGCTGATCGAGCACCTTGAGATAGTGCGCAACATATTCGGGGTGGTTTGCGGCCAGCTCGCCGTAAGCCTCAAGAAGCGTCAACGGCGGCGGTGGAGTGTTTTCCTTTCCTGGCGCGGGATTCAGATGGATCAGGTCAGGCAACGACGGAAGAGTTTGCTGAAAAGTGATGTCGGGAAACGGCTCGTTGGGTCGCGCAATAATGCGGTGGTTCGTAGCGCTGGAATGAGAAATCACTGCAATATCGCGCTTTGGCATGTGGCAGCCAATGCAGTTGTCAGCAGGCTTGCTTTGCTGACGGGCGCTCAACGGAAGTTTACAGCTTTGCGTAGTGTGGCAGGTAAGGCATTTGCCATTGAAATATGCAGGAGCTTCTTCAGCCGATGGCTCGACATGCGGGTCGTGGCAGGTGATGCAGCTTAGGCGGCCTTTGCTCGCGCGATAGCACTTGCTCAGGGTCATCGAGTAGTAGTGCTCAACGTGATCGACGTCGGGCGGAGCGCTGCGTGTGGGCGGAATCATCAGGATGGAAAGCGTACGGTCCAGCGGCTCACCAGGGCGGAAGTCCTGATAAGTCTTGCCCGGCTTAAGCACACGCACATCGCCTGTCTGATGACAGCCCATGCAGATGTTGTCCGCCAGGTAGGGAGTCAAACGCGCCGGATTCACGATGTGCGTCGGAGCGTCCTTGGCAGCGTGCGGGTCCTTCATCGCTGCAATGTGAGCGGCCCCTGGACCGTGACAGTTTTCGCATCCAATGGCGAGCTCGGAGAATGGCGCGCTCGCGAATTCTCCATTGGTATTTGCTATAAGATTCGGCCGCCCGCTGTGGCAGAAGATGCACCCTGCCTGGATGGGACGGTTAAAACCCAGATCAACCTGCTCATACCCCGGCGACGGTCCCCATGTTTTCGGCTTTGAATAGAAGGACCGCGGCGCCTGAAAAAGATAATCGCCGCGCCGCACGATCGCACCAATTCCATTGGTTCCGGCCCCAATCATCCAGTCGATTTCGTGCGTGTCGCGGAAAATGCCAGCCCCGTCAGCCGTTGTCTGATACTCGCTCTGATAAAGCTTTCCATCCCGCGTAAAGGTCTCATAGTGGCGGTCCATTTTCTGGTCAAATGAATGCGCCGGAAGCGAAAGGCTTTGCAAAAAAGTGGGCGTAAGGGTGGACGGCTTGATGCGCGACATCGACCTGCCCATACTGGTTTGCAGGAAGTGGTGATAGATGTCGCTGTGACACTCCGCGCAGCTTGCGGAGCCAACATAGCCGCTGTTCCCGCCATGAACCTGCCATGCGCCGGCGGCCATCGGCAGCAGCAACCAACACGCTAAAAATGCATACCGGGGTCTTAGGAAAAAGCTTTTCAAGTGTGGCCTATGACCTCAAAGTTATCCTGCCTGCCCTGCCGCGCCAATAGGAAACTAAAAAGGCAAATTCACCGGCGAAACCAGCCGCCAAACGGCCCGCGGTGAATTCAGCCAGCAGCAGATGAAAATGCCTGCCTTTCATATGTTCTCCGATTTAGACGCTTAAATCCACATCTCTCTTTCCGTAGGGCTTTTGTTTGGAATGATAATAAATTCACCAAACCGCAATTTATTAATGACTAGCCTTGACAGTGAAATGCAATGAGGGGTATCGTCCTTGCAAGTTTAAGCGCTTATTTTAAAAGTGCCGATTCATTAATTGAGCGCGCTTACTGGCTGATTTTCCCAGCGTTTTTATATTTGAGATATAAAAATTATGTTCTATCCGTAAAAAATTTCCTTGACAGTCATTCTTCCGGTTGAGTACAAGGTCAAACTAACCCCGTACCAGGCGACGAACCAGTTCTCTGTTTCGATCGCGGCAATACCTTTTGCATAGGCAGTGCTTTTTGGGAGGAAATGATGCGAAATCTTGCGGAATTACGATCTTTATTTCGAGTTCTGTCGCCGGCTTGTCTCCTGGCCAGCCTCATCTGTCTGGCCAGTACCGGTTTCGCGCAGGTTTCAACCGCATCGCTTAGCGGCGCGGCCCGCGATTCCAGTGGCGCGGTCATCACCAATGCGACCATTGTGTTGCACAGCGTGGACACATCGGTTGAACGCACCACCGTCTCCAACGGCGCGGGTGAATACGTATTTCTGAACATCACGCCGGGCCGGTACACCATGGAGGCGAAGGCCACCGGGTTCAGCTCACAGCAGATTCCCCAGTTCACCCTGACTGTCGGCCAGACCGCCACAATGAACTTCACGCTTGCGGTCGGATCTGAAACCCAGGTGGTGACCGTCGAAGCTGGCGCGCAGCAGATTGACCTGCGCGGGGCTGACCTGGGCGCGGTGATCGCCACCAAACAGGTCAACGAGATTCCGCTCAACGGACGAAACTTTACCCAGCTTCTCCAACTCACGCCAGGCGTCGCACCCATCATGACCGGGCAAGCTGCGGGAATGCAGAACAGCGGCGGCTTTGGCGCTCCGGTCACGATTGGCGCGGACTACAGCTTTCCCGCCGTCAATGGCCAGACGAACCGCAGCAACATGTACCTAATGGATGGCCTGAATGACTATGGCACCATCGAAAGCACTTACGCGGTTCCACCGATTATTGACGCTGTGCAGGAATTCAAGGTCGTTTCGCACACGGACAGCGCGGAATTCGGCTCTGTACTGGGTGGTGTCGTGAACGTCGTCACCAAGAGCGGCACCAACGATTTTCACGGTAACGCCTGGGAATATGTGCGCAATACTGTATTCGACGCGCGCAATTATTTCCTTCCAACTGATCAGCCGAAGCCTGCCTATCATGAGAACCAGTTCGGAGCCTCGTTCGGCGGTCCGGTATGGATTCCCAAGCTCTACAACGGCAGAAACAAGACATTTTTCTTTGGCGCCTACCAGGGATTCCGCTATTCAAAAGTGCAGGACACGAACTTGCTCGTGCCTACGCCGGCACAACTCGCTGGTGATGAAACAGGGCCATATCCGATTCCTCAAATCTATAATCCCTTCAGTACTACCTGCGACGCCAACGGAGTATGTACACGCACTCCGTTCACAGGTAATCAGATTCCTTCAAATCTGATCGACCAGACCATGGTTGCCTATGCTCAATTTGTCTTTCCTCAGGCTGGCCCCTATATTGCAAAATCAAATTCAAACGCGGTAGATACCACTCCTCTGATTCAGGACCAGAACGAGTTTGACGTTCGCGTCGACCAGAACTTTGGAGCGAAAGACTCCGCATGGTTCCGTTATAGCTTTACCAACAGTCAGGTGACTTCTTCAGGTGGCCTGCCCACTCTGCACCAGATACATCCAATCCAGTCGCGCGACTGGGGTGGGAGTTATGTCCACATTTTTAATCCAAGCCTGATTCTGCAGGCGCAGTATGCGCGCATTACCGTACTTGATAACGATGCCACACGCTTTATTGCATCCACCAGCGACATCTACAGCAAAGTAGGTTTTAGCAATGATTTTGCCAGCGGCTTTGCCGGCGCAAATGGAGGGTCGTTGATTCCAGGTCCTGGAATTAGTGGGCTCTCCAATGGTGGTGAGAGCATTTCCGATACACCCAAAGCGACTGATGTTCACGAGTTTCGCGGCACGGTAACGAAAATTATCGGAAATCACGAACTGAAATTCGGTGGTGGATACACGACGAACAATTTTGAGAGCCCGCTTTCGCAGATTGGATTGACCTTCGACTCCACGGGCACTGAAGATCCTTCGATTGGCGGAACTGGTGACCCCTTCTCGTCCTTCCTTCTCAATGTTCCGCACGGGGCCAACCGCCGAAATGTGAACGAGACTACGCGTCCGGGCGGCGTTTTGAGCGTCTTCGGTCAGGACTCATGGAAGGCGACGCCGAAACTCTCGCTTAACTTTGGACTGCGCTATGATTACACCTTTATTCCTCCTTACGGAAAGGAATCCACGGTTGGCGAGCAGGGCGGTATAGAAACTGGCGACATGGATTTCAGCAATGGAACCTATGTCGTGCAGAAGTTGCCTCCTCCATGCAGCGTGCGCGGCCATGCGCCCTGCATTCCCGGGGACGGCACTTTGCCTGACCATGTGGTCGTAGACCCGCGCGGCAAGATTGCCCACAACGTCGGCACAAATTTTGGACCGCGATTCGGCTTCGCTTATGCCGTCAATGACAAAACGGTCGTGCGCGGCGCGTTCGGCATCGTGTTTGATAACTGGGCTGCCGTAACCCAGATGGCGCAGAACATCGAAGGCGCATGGCCTGACATCGGACAACAGATTCAGACCACATTGAACCAGCCAACCTCAGCTCAACCAACGCCCAACGTACAGGCGCAGAACCCGCTAGTGGCTAGCGGCAGCGGCCTCTTCCCGCCGGCGACGCCGTTCACCAACAATACCTGGTTCTATGATCCGAACATCAAGAACCCGTATTCCGAGCAGTGGAATCTCGGCGTGCAGCGGCAGCTGAATTCGTCAACGGCATTAACGATCAACTACGTCGGTTCCGGTTCGCACCGGACTAATGTCGGCGGCTATTACAACACCGCCCTTAGACCTGGCCTGGGAGATATTACCCTACGTCAGCCTTATCCTTACAGCATTCCGACTTTTTACGACCGAAGCGCAGGTTTTGCTGACTACAACGCGTTGCAGGTTGAGTTTGACCGACGGTATACCAGCGGGTTCTCGTACGGCGTCTCTTATACCTATTCCAAAGCCATGACCGAGGACGATGGCTGGTTCGGCGTGGAAGGCTCGCTCCCACAGAATCCCTATGATCCTGCGGCCAATCGTTCCGCATCAGGCTTTGATCTGACCCATGTGCTTTCAATCAACTCGCTTTATGAAATTCCTGTTGGGAAGGGCAAGAGATTTTCAACCGGCAACGGTGTTTTGGACTACATCCTGGGTAACTGGCAGATTAATGCTTTGATAACAGGTCGCAGCGGACAGACTTTCTCACCCGTATATGGCACAGATAGAGCCAATATCGGAGGCAGCTTTGTCTATCTAAACCGGGTAGGTAGCCCACATCTATCGAACAGGTCTGCAGCCCAGTGGTTCAATACCGCTGCATATCAGGTCCCTGCGCTGGGAACATTCGGGAACGCGGGACGAAACTCTCTGCGATCTCAGCCCTATTGGGACTTTAGCCCGTCGGTCATTCGCAGCTTCCCGATATGGGAGAACCTGCGGTTTGAGTTCCGAGCCGAGGCGTTTAACGCTCTCAACCATACAGTCTTCAGTCCGCCCGGCGGCGATCTGAGCAACCCGTCAAGCTTTGGCGTGGTTACAAGCACTGCGAACTACGCGCGCGAGTTGCAGTTGAGTGGCAAGATCATCTTCTGATCAACGATTTGGGTACAGCCTTAAGCTCTCGACCCTTCAGCACTGCTGGAAGAAGGGAAGCGTTCAGCCCTTTTACAGGAGACCGACGGATTTCCGGGTTCAGTCAATTCGGAAGCAACTTCGCAGAAATTGCGGCGGATGTAAATAATTGATTCTTCTATGGTGGCGCAGCAGGATTCGAACCTACGAACTTCCAATGTGTGAAGAATAATCTAACTGTAACTATTGATTCTAGGTTGGCATCAGTGACACACTCAAGCATCTTAGGACACCCATAATCGAGTTTCAGACTTGGTCAGCGTCTTCGCGAAATTGGAATTCGCTGCTAAGTTGCCGCGCTCGCGGTTTGCGGCACCCCGGCTTCACTCTACTGCAAGGCTCACTGTCGCGGGGCGTCCGCCAGCCTCGGTCAGGCATTACCTTTATGGCGGTTCCACTCTCTGTGATCACCGTGCCCGAGGGCGCCTACGTCGAGCAGAAATCCCTCTGGACAATTTAGCGGTGGGAGCGGACTGTACACGGCAATTCTCCAAACCATTGACTCCGCGGCAGTAAGAGGTATTTCGGCTACTGGCCGAAGGTCGTCCTATGAAGGAAGTAGCAGACATTCTCAATGTCAGCGAAAAACTGTCATGTTCCACAAGTATCGCATCTGAAAATGTTCAACCTGAAGAAGAACGCAGAGCTGGTGCTGTTTGCATTCAACCGTCATCTGACTTCTCCCGGATTTGGTTCAGACGGAATGATCTCTCAATTTGCCTGCTGGCATTACCGATGCATATCTCGACATGAAGATCGATCGCATTTGGCTCATGTGCATTCCCGCTTTGTGGAATACCATCCCAGTACCAATCTTTGCGATGGCCTTTGACTTTACGTACACAGTTTTGCTCCGGTTCGTAAACACAGGGCCGCTGTTGACAAACGGCGGCCCAAGGGAGAAAGTGTTCGCACGTTGCGGGGAGAGGAATCCATGGGCTCTTATATGCAATTTCAAGAAACACCTGAGTAACGAGAGATCAGACTCTCGTGCTTTCTTCTCTCCAGGCATCCAGGCCGTCTGAAAGTAACCAGCCTTCAGTACCGGAACTGCCAAAAGGAAGGAAGAAATGACCTCGACTACAGGTCAATCGCCATCAACTTTGGAACATCCAGTTGAAAAAATCGCTTCGGTCAAGGTTCCGACCGCGATAGAGACTGCGGAAGGGCAACGATTGCTGGCGACTCATGGAAAGCTCCTGTGGCGTCGTTGGGGGCCTTATGTGAGCGAGCGTTCCTGGGGAACGGTTCGGGAGGACTACAGTCCAAACGGAGCCGCGTGGGATTACCTCTCCCATGATGCCTCGCGGAGCAAGGCTTACCGCTGGGGTGAAGACGGTATGGCAGCAATCTGCGATCGCTATCAGCTTCTAGTGTTCGGCCTTGCTTTGTGGAATAACAAAGATCCAATTCTGAAAGAGCGCGCCTTCGGCCTGACGCCCAGCGAGGGCAATCATGGCGAAGACGTGAAGGAGTATTACTTCTACCTCGACAGCACTCCGACCCATTCCTACATGAAGTATCTGTACAAATATCCGCAAGCGAGCTACCCGTACGAGTGGCTGCTAGAGGAAAACCGGAAGCGGTGCGGCCAAGGATACGAATTCGAACTTCTTGACACACGCATTTTCGACGAGAACCGCTATTTCGACGTGTTTGTCGAATACGGCAAAGCGTCCGCCGAGGATATTTGCGTGCGCATCGAAGCGGTGAACCGCGGACCGGATGCTGCTCCCCTGCATATTATTCCGCAGCTTTGGTTCCGCAATATCTGGGCGTGGACAAAGCCTCGCGGCACGCCGCCCATTATCGCTGATGGGCCTAAGGGCGAGGGCACCATTAGCCTGGTCGCTGATGATGCCTCTGCTGAGCGCCTCAAAAACCTGCCGTTCGACTACTCGCTTGGCAAACACTACCTTTACACGCACGCAGATGGGCAACCTCTATTCACTGACAACGAAACGAACTCATGGCGACTCTATGCGGTTCCAAGCGCAAACCACTATTTCAAGGATGCCTTCCACCAAGCGATTGTGGACGGCGAACACGAAACCCTGAACCCGGACCGTACGGGATCGAAAGCCTGCATTCATTACGAATACACAGTCCCTACTGGCGGCTCGGTCGTGGTGCGGTTGCGGCTTACGCCGGAACTCCTCAAGGCTCCACTGCAGGATGTTGATCAGATAATCGTGCAGCGCCGGGCGGAAGCCGACGAGTTTTATGCCGCCATCCATCCGCCAAAGGCAACAGAGGATGAAAAGTGTATTCAGCGGCAGGCATTCGCAGGTCTGCTTTGGACAAAACAAATATACCTCTTCGATGTAAGTGCGTGGTTTGATGGCGATGACCCCAGGTTCCCTCCGCCCGGTTCGCGGTCATTGGTTCGAAACAAGCACTGGCGGCACCTCAATTCCATGCGCGTGTTGTCCATGCCTGACAAATGGGAATATCCATGGTTCGCCGCGTGGGATCTTGCCTTCCATACCGTACCTTTCGCGCTGATCGACCCGGAATTTGCGAAGGAGCAATTATTTCTGATGTTGTTCGAACAATTTCAACACCCGAGTGGGCAGATTCCGGCCTACGAATGGGAATTCTCCGACCTGAATCCTCCAGTACACGCCTGGGCTGTCTGGCGCGTATACAACATGGACAAGGGGCGGACCGGTAAAGGTGACCGAGAATTTCTTGAGAAGTGCTTCCATAAGTTGCTGATCAACTTTGCGTGGTGGGTCAACAAAGTGGACAGTGCCGGTAACAACGTCTTCGAAGGCGGTTTCCTCGGGTTAGACAACATCACCGTCATCGATCGCAGTGAGAAGCTCCCGGGAGGAGCGGTGCTGGAGCAATCTGATGCTACCGGATGGATGGGTATGTACTGTCTCAACCTGATGCGCATCGCCTTGGAGCTTGCGGAGGAAAACAAGACATATGAGAGCCTTGCGCTGAAGTTTTTCGAACACTACATCTACATTGGCGCAGCGATGAAAAATATGGGCGGACGGAAGTATTCGCTCTGGGATGAAGACGATGGGTTTTTCTATGATGTGCTCCGCTTCCCTGACGGAAGCTTCAACAAGTTCCGCGTTCGCTCCTTGGTTGGAATCGTCCCACTTTACGCAGCGGAAACGCTGAGGCTTGACGACATTGAGAACTTCCAGGAATTCAAGACTAACTTCCTATGGTTTGTGAAGAATCGCAAGCAGCTCACGGACAGCTGCTGCCATTACATTGCACGAAAAAAACAATATGAACTCACAATTGTGGATGAAGATCAACTTCGGCGACTGCTGGAGCGGATTCTCAGTCCGGAGGAATTCCTCTCCGACTTTGGCATCCGCAGCTTGTCCAAATACCACGGTAAGAATCCCTTCATCTTTGGGAACAGCGAAGTGTGCTACGACCCAGCGGAGTCTAACAATAAGATCAAGGGTGGCAATTCAAACTGGCGTGGACCCATCTGGTTTCCGACGACATTTCTGATAATTGAGTCGCTAAGGACGCTTGGCGCCGGCTACGGCAACGACTTCAAGCTGAGCATCCCCGACGATTCTGATGGCGACCGAGACCTGTTCCAGATTGCAGGCGAGATAGCCAACAGAATGATCCGCATCTTTACACGCAATGAGGACGGAAGGCGGCCGGTTTACGGCGGGACAACAAAGTTCCAAGAGGACCCGTACTGGAAAGACTTGATTCTGTTCTACGAGTTCTATCACGGGGATAATGGCGCTGGTATTGGGGCCTCACACCAGACTGGTTGGAGCGCGCTCGTAGCGGCACTCATCGAGGACTGGAGGCGGTAACGGGGAGACGGAGGCATTATGAAGAAGTTTGCGCACTGGAGCATTCGCTATAAGCTGCTTTCTCTTCTCCTGTTGTTAGGCGTGATGACGTTTGCCGTCACGGGAACGATCGCTTATATCAAGTACCTTAATGCTTTGAAGCGGGACGTGATGAATCAGCTTACCGGCCTCAACCGTGCGAAGCAGTTTCAGATCGAGGACTACTACCAAACAATCCATAACCATGCTGCGACTTTAAGCGACGACCGCATGTTCATCGATGCGATGAGGGAATTCAGCGCTGCTTATCAGAAGCTCAACGCCACTGCCATTCCAGCAGAAGCCATGGAAGCAGTGCGAGAAGACTACAAAGATCACTTCTACCCTGATATGCAAAAGCTCGGCATGGCTCGCGGCCGTTACGAGGATTATTTGCCCTTTACCCCTGCGGCGATTCAACTGCAAGACCTCTACATCATCAAAAATCCGAACCCTCAAGGGCATCGCGACGAGTTGGCCAATGCTGGAGACGGCAGCGATTACAGCAGAGTCCACGAAAAATACCACCGCTCGTTTCAAAACATCATCAAGAAGTTCGGCTACTACGATCTCTATCTCATCGACTATGACACGGGGCGTATTGTCTACGACGTGGCCAAAGACCGGGATTTTGGCACTAGCCTAAAAGAGGGTCCCTACCGGGACAGCAATCTGGCCAGGGTTATTAGGCAATGTGCGGCTACGAACAATCCAGATGATGTTTTTTTCTCAGACTTTGAGCCCTATGAGGCTTCGAAGGGTGAGCCAACACAGTACGTTGCCAGCCCGATCTGGGATGGGCAGGACCGTCTCGGCATACTCGCCCTCCAACTCTCAACAGTAGCCATTGACGACGTGATGACTGACAAGCACGGATGGGAACGGGATGGTCTGGGACAGACTGGCGAGTCGGTCATTATAGGAGACGATTACCTGCTGCGCACAAATGCTCGTCAATATCTCGAGAACCCGGATGTATTTCTTGCCAGGCTGAAAGCCAACGGAGTGCCTGAAGAGAAACTGGACCGGATTCGCATCTACAAGACAACTATCCTTCAGATTCAGGCCAAGTTTCCTTCAGTGATAGCGGCCCTGGGGGGTAAAGAAGGAACAACCATCGAGAGAAATGTGAGGGGGCAAGGGACCGCTTCGCTGGTGTCGTACATGCCCTTGCATATCGAAGGCCTCCATTGGGCAATTGCGTCCCGCATGTTTTTGGCTGAGGCCCTTAAACCTGTGAGCGAAATGCAACGGCTGTTCAGCTGGTGGGGCACGGGTCTGTTGTTGTTAACCGTAATAGCTGCCTGGTACATGACCCGCCAGATCCTGCGGCCAGTCAATGCTCTGGTGGCGGCAGCGCAGAAGGTAGCCGCCGGAGACCTCACCGCAAAGGTTGAGTGGAAATATAAGGACGAACTAGGAATTCTTTCCGATACATTCAATTCGATGACGAAGAGTATTCGCGAGAAGACGGAGTTAATCGAGCAGAAGAACCGCGAAAATGAGAGGCTGCTCCTCAATATCCTTCCGCCGGAAATCGCGACCCGCCTCAAAGGAGGAGAACATGAGATTGCCGACAGCTTTGCGGATGTCACCGTATTGTTCGGCGATCTCGTAGGATTCACAGCGATGTCGAGCCAGACATCTCCGGCGGAAATCGTTGAAATGCTGAACGGTCTGTTCAGCCTGTTCGATGAGACAGCCCACGAACTGGGCATCGAAAAAATAAAAACGATCGGTGACTGTTACATGGCCGTCTGCGGTTTGCCCAGGCTCTGTTCCGATCATGCTGACAGAATGGCACGCATGGCGCTTCGCATGCTTGAGGCCACCGAGCAATATGGCAAAGAGGTGGGACTGAACCTACGGTTGCGAATCGGGATCAATTCAGGTCCGGTAGTGGCCGGCGTCATCGGAGCTACCAAGTTCATTTACGACCTCTGGGGCGACACCGTCAATCTTGCAAGTCGCATGGAATCGACAGGCGTGCCTGGAGAGATTCAAGTCACGCGCAGCGTGTACGAGCGCTTGAAGGACAGTTTCGAGTTCGAAAGCCGCGGGGTCGTCCAGGTGAAAGGAAAGGGAGAGATCGAAGCGTGGCTGCTGCACGGTCAACTGCGCGCCGCCGAGGTGCTCCAATGAAAATCAAACTTCTAGGGTCATCAGTGCCGGATCCCGCCCGGCGCCAATACGTCAGCAGCTATGTAATCAATGGAACAGTGGCTATCGATGCGGGTTGCCTGGGAAGTTATGGCACTCCGCAAGAGCAGGAATCAATCCGGCATGTGTTTCTTACCCATTCTCATATGGACCACACCGCTAGTCTGCCGATTTTCGTTGAGAATGCCTGGACGCCTGCGGAAAATTGCCCCCGCATTTACGGAAGCTCCGATACACTTGATGCCGTACAGAAGCACATTTTCAACGAGGTCATGTGGCCAGACTTCATAGCGCTTTCCAGGAGCATGCCACCTTTCCTGCATTTTTGTCCGCTCCAAGTTGAGGTTCCCGTGGAAGCCGATGGTTTTCGGATTATTCCTGTTCCAGTCAACCACGTGGTCCCGACCTTTGCCTATGTGGTCAGCAACGGAGTGACCGCGGTGATCTTTGGGGCTGATTCAGGACCGACTATGCGATTGTGGGAGGTCGCTCGCCAGACCACCGGTCTTCGTGCGGTCTTTCTGGAGGCTTGCTTCCCCAACTCTCTGACGGGCCTGGCTGAGGCGTCTCTTCACCTGACTGCCGAGATGTTCGGCCGCGAGGTTGCGAAAATGCCGACCGGAATCAAAATAGTAGCCGTACACATCAAGGTCCGATATCGCGAGCAAGTCGTCCGCGAATTGGAGGCCCTGCAGCTTCCCAACCTGGAAATTGGAGAGTGCGAAAAGGAGTATGATTTTTGATCCTTCGCGGCAACGGAGCGATTTCGTTTTCGCCAGCTTTTCACCTTCTGTTCTGCCCGTGTATCTGTCTAAGTGGTGATGAATTACTGCGATGTCCGGTCCTGGACCGAGATTAGACCGGGTGGTCTCGCAAGTAGGCACGAGCACCGCAATTCAACAGCCGGAACATCAACGCCCCGCTGATCCTTAAAAGTGTGGGTTTTGGTAACAGCATTGATTGCGTTGGCCGAGTTACAATTCACCCCATTTCATTTTGCGTATCGTCATTGAAGGTTCAGTGAAAGAGAAGGTCAAGCCCGTAGATTTCCTGGACGCTGCGGTCGCGCATCAGGAGTGGCGCGCCATCGGGGGTGAGCCCGACCCAACCGGCGTAGATATCGCCGGACTGAGGGAAATCCCTAAAGCTCAGGACGGATTCTACTGCACGGTCTTTGATGTTTACTCTTATGAGTTCTTGCGGATTCGTGCGCACATAGACGTAATTGCCGTCGCGCGACCATTCGTTGTATCCGATATGTTCCGATTCCGCCAGCATCGACCAGTGATTCGTAGCTGTATCGAATAACATCAGCTTTGTGGAATCATTGCTAAGAGCGGCGATATATAGCCCGTTGGGAGATACTCGGGGCGAATAAAGTCCATCAGAGCCGGGAATAGCTGAAACGTTCCCGGTCTTCAAATCGAGCCGGTAAATAGCGCTCCTGTCCATGTCCATGCCGTCCCGTTTATGAAAAATGATGGACTCGCCATCGGGTGACCAGGTTGGGTCTCCTTCGACGTCATTGTTTTTTGGATCTACAAGCACCTGTGGGCTTCCACCCGACGATGAAATCAGGGCAACCTTCCAGGGGCGGTAGAACCGGTCATCCGAAAATGCGATCCTGGAACTGTCAGGAGACCAGCGCGGTCCATAGGCTCTCACCGGAGGAAACGTGAGTTGCGTCTTCTCGCTACCATCCACTCGGCTGCGCCAAAGCGTCCCATCCGGGTACGTAACATAGGCAATCCACTTTCCATCGGGCGAGAAATCCACTGGACCAGCGGAGAGGCCCGGGAGATACGGATCGAATCGTCGAGTGCGCTCGTCATAACGGAATAGCTCGACGCGAGGCTCTTCGCCGAGCACAAAAAGGCGTTTTCCGTCGGGGCTGGGGAGAGGAGCGCTGAAACGCAAAGGCCCGGATGCCAAAAGCCTTGGAGCAGTACCCGTTCTGCGAAAGACAGATCGGCGCTCGGACATCACCCAGATGGCCTGATCGGTGCCTCGACCCGCCTGAAAATAGTAATAATCGCCATCCGGTGACCAGTTTCCGCAGCACTGGTATGGAGGTAGTTGCTGGTTCGGAAACAGCGGGTGAAGTTTCCTTCCGTTCGCGTCCATTTCCCAGATAGAGCTGGAATCCATTTCCTGATGTAGGACATCAAAGCGCATCCGGCGACCATCCGGCGAAAACCGAAGCGAGAGCACATTACCCGCAACTTTCGCCAGTTCGCGCGGCTCACTCCCATCCTTATTTGCCATTGTGATTGCGTTTCCGTCCGCATAAACAATGTGCGTTCCGTCCGGTGTCCAACAGGCCGCTGACACGAGAAGCTTTCCAATGCGACGAGGGGTACCCACAGGCAGCGGCTGCACCCATAGTTCGGACAGAGAAGACACGCTGTCCCCGTTCGTGACCAGCAACTCCGAACGGTTGGGGGAGATGTCGTGGACGGCGCCAACTTCCCGAAGGGTGGTCAAAATCCATGTAGTCTCGCCTCCGGCCTGCGACAGTTGCGCGATCCGGGAGCCAGTTGTCCAGGGCTTTCCTTCGATGAAATAGAGGCGGGCGCCGTCCGTGACCGGCGCATACAGAGGATTTTTCGCTTTTCCGTCATTGGTGATTCGGACTGAATTGATCACTGTCGGGATACGCGGCTGGGTATACCAGATGGCCGCTCCGAGCAGGAACAGGATTGTTAAAGCAATCGAAAGCGTCCATATCCAGGTCCGACGCGAGGATGAAGGTGCGCGAGCCGTCTCCACGCTCCCATTCACCCCGGCCGTGATTTCTGTGTTTTCGGAGTGGATATTTGTGGCTGAATGCTCCCGAATCCCATTCCTCACGGGCAGCTCGGTCACCGGAGCGATGAAGCGATACCCGCGTCGCGGAATGGTTTCGATGAATCGCGGGTTGTCGGCTGAGTCGCCGAAAAGAATGCGCAGTTTTCTGATCGCTGTATTCAGCCCTTCGTCAAAGCCGACATAGGTATCTGCGGGCCAGAGCGTGATCTGTATTTGCTCACGGGTGACGATCTGACCGGAATGCTCCAGCAGCAGAGCAAGCACCCTGAATGGCTGGTCCTGAAGGGGCACTCTCCGGCCCTGCCGCAGTACCTCACCCGATGCCAGGTCAACTTCAAAGAGCCCGGTGCTGATGCGACGGCCAGAGTTAGCGGGAGCTTTCATACTTTCCTCCCGGGAGAGACCGTATCTTACCGCACAAGCTGCGTTCAGAGAAACGGATAAATCATTGCAGAGCTTTCTGTTAACAAGTCAGGCAGAATTCAGACGCAGTCAATGGACTCAGCGTACCCCTTGGACTAAGAAAGCGGACACTGCCGATGTTGGGTTGGAGGACGAACCAAATCAGCACGAGGAGAAGAACAATGATTCGCTCCACTGCGCTTATGTGCATGGTTTTGGCGTTAGGAGGTATTGCGGTTGCCCAGGCGCCGCCCGCGGCTGATACCTTCACCTTTTCAAGCCAGCAGGGGGCGAACTTCGGAAGTTGGCCCTTGCTTCTGGTCGAGAAAGATGCAACTACTTACCTGAAGTTTAACCTCGCCGCATTGCCGGCAAACGCCACTGTGGCCAAGGCAACTCTGCGTCTCTATGTTGACTCGGTCCAGCAGGCGGGCAGCTTCGATGCCTACGAGATCGATTCGGCGTGGACTGAAAGCGGGCTTACGGCGAAAAGTGCGCCGCCTCTTGGAGCCTCGGCGACCGGCGGAAATCCTGTTGCAGTTGCCGCGTCCAGCAATGCCCATTTCATCCTGCTGGATGTGACAAGCCTGGTGCAGAGATGGTTTGGCGGCCAGACCGCGAACAATGGTCTCGCGCTCTCCCTGACCGGCACACAAGGACAGTTCACATTTGATTCCAAAGAATCCGACTTTACCAGCCACGAGCCTGAGTTGCTGATTGCACTGAACGGACCTGCCGGTGCGCAGGGACCGCAAGGGCTGGCTGGGCCAGCGGGGCCTCCGGGATCAATGGGGCCTTTCGGACCGGCCGGACCACAAGGGCCTGCGGGGCCGCAAGGACCAGCAGGCGGGATCGGGACTCTCGTCACGAAGATTTTTGTAGACGGACCTTTCATTGTCCAGCCCGGAGGTTTCTTTGGTGACAATCGCTCCTGTACGGATCCCGCCTATCCAATTCTGCTTTCCGGCGGCTTCCAGAAGTCTCTGGACTTCAATTTTGAGATAGCAACGAACGCTCCGGGAGGCTTCGACCCCATTTTGGGGTCAAGGCCAGGTGTTTGGCTGGTCGACGGATTCAACGGTGGTGCGCAAGAGGGGAGCATTTACGTATTTGTACTTTGCGGCGGCTTTCAATAGCTCCGGAGCAGGTTTGAGTCGTTGTCGAACGAACAGAGGAGGTGGATTCATGGCTGCCGGACAAAATGCGGATGGGCGCCTTGAAGTGTTTGCACGAGGAATCGACAACGCGCTGATTCACTCCCACCAGGAATCGCCAGGAGGACCCTGGAGCAAACTGGGGTTCCCTAAGGGAGACGCAAGAGGGCACCGCCCCAACGGAGTTCAGAGAAGCAAATAAATCTTTTGCGGAGCTTTCTTTTAACAAGTCGGGTGATTCGAGTTCTGCAAGTGCAAATTCTGATGGGCACTCAGGTACAGGTTGAAAGGCCTCTTGCCAAACGGCAAGCCAAATCGTGAAAGGAAGGATCGGCAATGGGCATTCCCGTCGCACTGACAGAAAATTTTGTTTATGAGATTGCCGACAGCCCTTTGAATCCCGCTGGGTTCGGTGAGGCATTCCGGCGGACTGCGGCGCTTGCAGCGACGTGCGAGGCAGATCTGACAACACTGGAAACTTTGTTCGGTGTAAATGGGGGGTTCGGCTCTACGAATCGCGTAAATGTCAGCATAGACAGCAGCATCGCGCCGAAATATCTTGGCTTCAACGAAGGTTTCCACAACGACGGCACCACCAAGATCCAAATCGTTCCCTTTGCTGGCCAGCCGACTGCAGATGAAGCCGTCCGCGCGATTTTTGTAGCCGAGATGGCTGAAGTGCTGATGGACTTTCGCAACCAAATCACCGGGAAGCCGACTTGGGATCCCGGCGACAGCATGGGGGAGGCGCTTTCAAGAGTCTGCGCAGCTGTGGTGCGCCCCAAAGGTTATATTGATGCGGGCCTGAGCCCCGGGATATCTCGATGGATGAACTACCTGAACATATCCTTTGTCCAGGCAATTCCGGTGCTCGATTCACACCGGCCTAATTTCGTCGACAAAGACGATATTACAGATTCGAATCCCGTTTCGTTCGGGTGTGGGATTCTCTTTATCTATTACCTTTTGTCCCAGCTTGGACACTCACTCGAAGAGATCATTGCGAAGGCCAGCCTCACACTTGGGAATACTTATGAGAACCTCACAGGACAGCCGAACGGTTGGACCACGTTTACCGACCTTCTCGACTTGTATTTTCCCGAATTGCCGATTCTCGCCTATCAGCCTACAGGCGATAATCTCTTTCCCTTACCTCGTCTAGTGAGCCTTACTTTGTTGCCAGCGTCGGTGGCTGCTGGAGAAATCGCACGTGCGACGGTGAAATTGGACGCACCCTTTGCGCCTATCAGTCTGAATGTGACAACACTCTCGTTAGATCCGAGTTTCGCCACCGTACCGCCCAAGGTCACCATACCCGCGAATAGCCAGAAGGTGACTTTTGTTGTCAACACGCCGTTTATCGGCGGCGTTTTCAAGACCGCCAGCGTTGTGATCTGCGCCAGCCTGGGTGGAATCACGGTATCGGCCACCCTGGAAGTGAAACCGACTGTTGAAGCCGGCATCCTGAAGAGCCTTTCGTTGAATCCCTCCACAGTGACAGGCGGTGACACCAGCGAGGGAACAGTCACTCTGGAAGCAGCGGTCTCTACGCCCACCTTGGTTGGCATCGCCGCCTTGGATTCCGGCGGCGGTCCCGGTATTATTCCGCGAATCGCCAAATCGACGACTGCCAGCGTCAGTCCCAGCGTTACCGTCAACGCAGGTTGTACTCAGGCGACATTCCTCATCAAGACCTCTGCTGCGCGGACGGGACCGGCGCGGACCGCAACTATCGTTGCCGGAGCTGTGGTAACGAAAACCGCAGTACTGACTGTTGAATAACCATGCCTGCAAGGCGGCGAAGTATTTTGAATCTCGCGCACTTTCGTGCGCAGGAAACGGATCAAGCCGGGAAGAGGTTAAGCCTCAACCCTACTACTAAATCCATAAGATATGGGATATGACGCAGCATCTTTCGCTGAGAAAATGAAGTCAGAGCAGATGTGCATCTGGACCCTAAGCAGGAAGCTTCTGTATTTCTTTGAAGAGCCAGATCCTGGCCAATGCCCAGTCCCTTTTCACGGATCGCTCTGATATGTTCAAAATATTTCCTATCTCCTCTATGGACAGTCCACCGAAATAACGCAGCTCGACGACTTTTGCTTGCCTCGGGTTCAATTCGTCAAGGTGATTAAGGGCTTCATGCAAGGCAAGTACTTCACTTGAACGTTTCTCGGAGATCGCAAGTTCCTCCTTCAACTCAACGCGCTGAAGTTGACCGCCCCTCCTTTCGGCGTGGTGTGCTCGTGCGTGGTCGACTAACACGCGACGCATGACATTTGCGGCAACCACGATGAAATGCTGGCGCCCCTGCCAGTCGATCTCATTATTCACTAGACGCAAATAGGCCTCATTGATCAGAGCTGTCGCCTGCAAGGTATGATCAGGTCGCTCCCGTCGCATATATGAGCTGGCTAATCGATGAAGCTCCTTATAGACGAGAGGCAATAGCTTCTCCGCCGCAGACTCATCTCCGTTCTTCATAGCCTGCAATAGCAAAGTGGCTTGACCTTGAACTGCGTGCATTGGAATTAGCCTCCAGCTTGATCGCATAGGTAGCCCTATGTCGAGGTAACCGTTATGTGGACCTAGGGATCCGGGACGCTGAACTTAACAGCCTAAGCTTGGCGTGCTTCAGACTGCAAGTCCCTTTCCACTGCGAGACTAGTTCCAACCTGGCGCAAGGAGAAGCTGTTGCCCTTTTCATGCTCAAATTCCGCTCTTAGAGATGAAGGCGGTTAGAAGGATGCTGCCGCCTATGGTGAAAGGAGATTGGTCATGAAACACATCAACGCAATCGCTCTCTTCCTGGCAAGCCTTGTCGCGGCGGGCCACGCATCGGCGCAAGATCATGTTGCCCAGGCAACGATTCCCTTCGAGTTCACTGTTAGTGGTAAGTTGCTCCCCTCCGGAACTTACCTGATCAGTTCCGGCATGGACCTGCACTACGTAGAGATTCGGAACACGCAGCAACGCATCGCGATCTTAAGCAATGTGTATGCCTCCGATGCAAAGGCAGGCAATAGTGAACTGGTCTTCAACAAGTATGGCGACCAGTACTTTCTGAGCAAGATTCTTTGCTTGTCTGCTCAGATGAACGTAGAAATTCCTACTTCAAAACTGGAAAAGAGTGTTCGCTCCCAGGAAGCTCGGCTTCATGGAGCTGAACAGACCATGGTTGCGCTTAAGTAACAGGTGGTGAGCTGTTCTTGCAGGCCCGGAGAGCTCCGGGCCTCGATTTTAGAGTTCGTGATTCATTGCGATGGAAAATCTACTATCAGTGCATTAGTTATTGGAGTAATATCTTGCCACGCTCCCCCAAAAAGCCGATGTCAGTTTGATTACTTTACGAATCGCGAACTCAATTCGTAGGATTACTTCTTTGGCGGGTCCCAAGAATTGATAGCACTGTGCATGCAATTCATCTCATCCCAGGCATGCACAGCCAATAGCAAAAGATCAGGTCAAATCTCAATGTTGTAAGTGGGGACTTCATGGCAAGCCGACGAGAGCAAGCGGAGCAATTGTTTGAGGCCGCGCTAGCACTCGAGCCGGCGGAGCGCTCCACCTTTCTCCGTCAGGCATGCCGTGGAGATCAAGAATTAAAGCGAATGGTTGAAGACCTGCTGGCTCAAGATGCACAGGCGGGTAGCTTTCTCTTACATCCACCGTTCGATTTTTTTCACAAAGAGATGATGAATGGAGCTTCCATTGCCGAAACACCCAACTCTCTAGGCAATAAGGATGCTTCTTCAACGCAGGCAGCCGTGGGCACATTGCCAACGGGTCAAGAGCTAATCAGCCGATTTGTGGTTATTCGCTTTATTGCAAAGGGTGGGATGGGCGAAGTCTACGAGGTGGAGGACCGATTCTTGCAGGGTGTTCGTGTGGCGCTGAAGACAATTCTTCCTCACATGGCAGACGACCCAGCACTGAATCAACGATTTGAACGTGAAGTCATGCTTGCGCGGGAGGTGGTCCATCCGAATCTATGCCCGATTTACGATATTTTTCATTGCGATGAACCGCCCAATCTTTTGTTCCTGACGATGAAGCTGTTGCCAGGTGAAACCCTCGCTGCTCGATTCAACCGGACTGGCACCATCTTTGCCGAAGAAGCAGCCGCAATCCTCGAACAGCTGGTTGCAGGTGTTGCAGCCATCCACGCTGCGGGCATCATCCACCGGGACATCAAGCCAAACAACATCATGCTCGACGGAAGTGGTCGAGATGTGCGGCTATGGATCACTGACTTTGGATTGGCCAGGGCATTTGAAACCGAAACGACATTGCCTGGTAGATGGACAGTAGTTGGAACCCCCGCCTACATGGCTCCCGAGTTGTTTCTAGGACGGCCACCCACTCAAGCCAGCGACCTCTTCGCTTTAGGAGTGGTATTGCACGAAGTTTTTACGGGACAAAAGCCGGCAGCGGATCGGGATAATTCCTCCATTGCCGTCAGCCCGCAACTAAAGTCTGCAGAGGTGCCTGCGTTCTGTTCTCGACTGATAACAGAATGTCTCAGTGAGGATCCCAAGCGGAGATGTCAAGCTTTCGATCGAGCATTAAGTGCTATGGGTGAGAAAACCTCACACGGTCGAGCGAACTCATTGTGGAGTCGGCGCCATTTTGTGGGCGCTTCGATCTCGGCCGTCTGCCTGGCTGGAGGGGCTGCCTGGTGGGATTGGGAAAAAATCGAAGACTTTTTGCATCCGCTGCCTCGGAAACGTTTCGTGGCTCTACTGAACTGGCCGAATACTTCTGATGTTCATGTGACTCCTATGTTGACAGGAGTTCTCAATGCCATTAAGAGCGAACTTGTCCGCGCGGAGGCGTTTGATCGGGATCTTTTTGTGATCTCTCCTGAGGATGTGAACAGCGATATTACCAAAGCTGAGGATTTGAAGACGGTCTGCGACCCTCTGGGAGCTAACTTGGCACTAGCCGCATCAGGGATAATGGGGTCGAGGCACTTCGAACTGATCCTGCGTTTGCTGGATCCAGTCACAGGCCGTCCGCTCAGACAGAAGACACTTGCATGCGCGATGGCGGAAATCACAGAACTGCCGGCCAGGGCTGTAGAGGCAGCGACATCACTATTGAACCTCACTCAGTATCTAAAGAAGAGCAGCGACCGAACCGAGCCGGGGACGCAGTCAACAGCCGCTTTTGCCGTCTTCCAGCAGGCCGAAACAATGAGGAAGCAACCTAATGATGCAGGACTCAATAATGCGATTGAGAAATATAAGGAAGCTTTGGATCTGGACCCGCGATATGCGATGGCTCACGCAAAGCTGGCGCAGGCTTACTTCCGCCAATACTGGATTCAGCGCAACCCTAGCGCACTCGAACTGGCTCGGGGAAACTGCGACCGTGCACTAGCGTTGGAGCCCGGACTTGTAGAAGGTCATCTGGCCCGGTCATTGGTTCTGGAATATACGGGAGATAAGCAAGGTGCATTGGACGAGATAGCGAAGGCGCTCACGCTTGATCCGTCAGATCCAAAGGCACTGTTGTGGCAGGCTGAGATCTATGAGCGGTTGAATCGCTGGTCCGACGCAGAGAAAACCTACCGACGCGTTCTGGATGAGAGACCGAATTCCTGGGTGATCTACAACGAATTTGGGACTTTTCTTCAGGAACAGGGAAGGTTCCGAGAGGCGATTCAAGCCTTCCGCGATGCGACCACTGCCGCACCTGGGAGTGCCCTGGCACTAAGCAGCCTCGGTACAGCGTATCTGCAGACGGGCGACTTCGCTGCTGCCACTGAGAGCTTGAAGAAAAGTCTGGCACTCGCCCCAAATGCTGATTACGCCGTCGTAAACATCTCTCTTGCACTCCGGTACCAGGGCAAATACAAAGATGCCCTGCCGTATGCACTGCGGGCAGTCCAGATAGACCCCGGCAACGATGCAAACTGGTTAGAACTTGGAGATTGCTACTCTTCTTTACCCAAGCGTCAGGATGAAGCACGGAGTGCTTATCTGCGGGCTGCAAAAGAGGCCGAGCGTCATTTGCAAACAGACCAGACCGATGGCCCGAGTTGGATGCTACTGGCACTTTACCGTGTCAAATTGGGGGATTCACAGAACGCTCTCTCCTTGATTCAGAAGGCCGAGTCGTTGGGGGCGGGAGATATGGATTCACAACTCTACAAGGCAAGGATTCTTGAGCAAATCGGCAGACGCGATGAAGCGCTGTCTACCCTTGCGGCTTGTTTTCAAAAAGGCGCGAGCGCATGGCAGATTACGCCATTCCCCGATATGCAAGCACTGCGCAAAGATGCGCGTTACCGGCAGATGGTGCAGTCAAGAGCAACCAATCCGAAGGACGGCGACGTTTGACGGAAGCTAATGTGCTTCCTTGAAGAGGCTATAGGTTTGGAAGGAGACCAGATGAACAATTCGTGAGAGTCGTACATATTCTGAATTATTAGCGCTTTGTCTGGGGGCAAGATGTGGGAAGGCTCAAGATGCCTGATCGACTACCCCAAGACCTGAAAACAAATTTAGCGTCTTCCCAAGAAAGCGAGATCAATATGGCAACCAATACGAGTTCTCCTAAGCCCATTAATGTAGTTTTTAACTTGCCGGATCCCGATCAGCCATCGATGAGTCTTCATGGCGAGGTTGGCGGCACGGCGACATGGCAATCAAGTACGCCTAACTACCCCAGGTTTCACGTAAGCTTCAGAGGTGCCAACCCTTTCAATAATGAGGATGGCGCGAAGTTTAGCGGAGAAAATGGCAGACCTGTGGTGCTCACACTCAATGTTGCTGGTCAATTCGACTACAAGGTTGAGCAAATCAGAACAGACGGTACCCGCAAGTCCTCCGGACCGTTCTGTCTCGGTGTTGCCCCGTCGGGCGAATTTAAAATTCATTGTCCAGGTTGCCCACCGAATGGGTTGTCACAATAGTCTTTGTATCAATTCAAACAATAGCGGGCTCGAAGGGCTAAGGCCCCGGGCAGATGACGAATTGATGTTTGGTATAGCGCTTCCACATGGGCAGATATGTAATCACGCGATCAGCAGACGCGCTTCACCGTTGACAGCTAGCTCCTGAAGAAACAGCAGTGGTGTCTTCAAAGAAGAGGCCGGCCCAAGTGATCGTATGAATGGATGACTAAGGTGAACCAACAAATCGAGGTTAAGACCTGAGGTGCGCGCTTGTCGAGATGTTAAGGACGACCGGCCTGCGGCCCTCGGAACTCATCGCGCTCAAATGGGAGGACATTAATTTGACTCACTAGAGATTCGAATCAATAAATCCTGCGTCCGTGGTGAGTGGTGCAAGACTCCGGGAAGGTCAAGCCGCTTCCACTGCATGTTGTCATGGCAGCGGCTTTGGAGGAATGGAAGCGTTTCACTTTCTACAAATCGACCGAATGATTTTCTGTTTCCCTCCAGCAAGAAGAATGGGCCACTCCTGTCTGGGACATGATGCTTAGAAAGATCGGAAGAGAGGGTAAAAACCGGTATTCTGGGCGCTATTTGCTGCCAAATTGCTACCAACTAGCCATTCACCAAATGGGCCGATTGGGCTGGCCGTGCGGGAACAGCCCACTTTGCTTCTGTTCGACAGTTAGCCTTTCCCGTAGATGAGACATTTAACTCGATTCCGACTCGATCTTCGATTGCGATCACTTCGAGAGCCAGCGGGTCGACAGTCTCCCGGAATGCATCAAGGATCTTGCGTGAACGTTCACCGCCGAAAGACGTTAGCTCCTCGAATCCATCCACGTCGTTGGCTTGAACGAGCTGGGCAAGTTGCTCCGGTCTCAGCTGCATGAGTGTGGTGATGATCTCTTCGTGATTCCGAACCCTCGCACCACGCAGCCCTTCCACAGCATCTGCTGGTAAGCCAAATAATCTGCGTTTCGCATGATTCGTATGCGCACGCGTTTGCCGGCTTCGCGCTGAAGTTCCGATGCGACTTCCTCGCGTATGGTCGAAATTTGATCGCCATGAGAATGTGCTTCGTCTTGAGCGCCTTGCGTTCATCAAGCAGCGTCTTCAACTCTACGTTCAGTTCTGAGCGCGTTCCTCTAAGTCATGAAGTCTGGCAAGTTGCTGCTCAAGTGTGGCCCGCTCCCGGGCTTGCTCGCTGGCCGCTTGGTTGATCGCTGTTAGCCTGGCCAACTCGCTGGCGTGACCGGTGTGGGCTTGGGAAATGCTTTGGCGGGCCTGCGCTAGAATGTCCCGGGCTTCGCGAATCTGACTATTGATCGCCGAGACATGCTCTTCAGCGGTTCTTAAGGCCGTCTCCAGCAAATCGTCATAGTGGCGGAGAATTTCTGCATTCGCGGAATCCTCTTCCACGAGACGCGCCTTGAATATGAGTCTCGCCTCCTTTTTCAGCTGTTCGAGGGTTCGGTCTAAGTTTTTGATATCTCGATCTGTTGCATCCAATTTGCTGATTTCGCGTTGATTGAGCTGCTGCTGGCGCGAAATACGGATAAAGTCCGGGGTCGGTTCATGATCTGACGGTGCAAGAGCATTGAGCCGCGCACGGACGTCCCCGAGTTCTTCAGCTTGTTCTGTGAGGTCCTGGATCGAGCGTTCTGTGGCCCGAATACGATCGGCATTCGCATCCAGCGTACGTGCGCTCTCGGCAAGCGCTAAGTGAATCGCTTGCATTTGCTCGCTGCGCAGCTCGTCTAACAGGTTTCTACGCTTTTGGCCCAGGACTTCATCTGCAATTGCTTCAATTTCAGGACTGCTATAGGCGTCCAGCTGTAGAAACGTACCTCGATCGATATCAACCGTGTTGATCGTCCTTCCGTCCGGCGACAGAAGAACCGGTTGTTGCTTTAGGCCCCTTTTGATCGTGTACCGGTTCGCACCTTCAGCTAACGCGGTAATCGTTACGAGAGCCCCGCCAGCGAAGTTGGCCTGGACGAGTTCAAGGCTTTGTTTCGGTGCAGCCTTCGTGCCGCAGACCGCAAATCTGAGTGCTTCAGCGAGTGTTGACTTTCCACTCCCACGCGGCCCAATGATGCACGTCAAGCCTTGGGGCAGATTGATCGTCAAACCGGGGAGGAAGCCACCAGTAATCTCGATTTTCTCAATGAACCACATAAGACGCCACGGCTCGAGAACATGAGCAGTATGACAACGATACAAAAAAGCCTTTTTCGTATGCCGGACTGTGAGAGAGCCAGTTTACGCAACGCGCGCCAAAGAGCACAAGAGATTCTCATCCCTGGGCCTAAGTCGACAGTGTTGACTTTAGATTCGTCCAGAAAGGGGGATCTCCGAGTGGATTGCTGGAGCTAATGGAAATAATGCGATTGCATTGCCAGTGCGTGATCCGCCAGTTCCATCAGCCGAGTCGATCTCACATGGACTACGTTGTCCCGATTCTGAAGAATGCCTTCGACGAGAAGGAATTTGCTGCGGGTAACCAGAAGTCGGTTCTGATCATAGATGTCAGGCATAACGATCACATTAGAGATGTTTGTCTCATCTTCAAGAGTCATAAAAATGACTCCCTTTGCAGTTCCAGGTCTCTGTCTGGTAATCACACAACCAGCCATACGCACGAATTCACCATCCCGGCATGTGCGTAATTCCTCAGCAGAAAGAACACCCTGTTCTCGAAGTTCAGCTCGACGGTAATACATAGGGTGCTTCCCAGTGGTGATGCCGGTACCCGCATAGTCCGCAACAAGACGTTCTTCCGTTGTCATCTGGATGAGCGGATGTGATTCGAATTTCTCATGCAGCCATTCACTACGTCGACCGAAGAGTGGCCCTTCAGGCTTACCGGCTCGTTCTACCTGCCACAAAGCATCGCGCCGATGCTCGATACCATCGATTCTGTTGAGCGCTCCAATCCTTGCCAGCGTTCGCAGCTCTTCTTCCGTCAATGGTGTAAAGCGCCTGGCGAGATCTTCGGCCGAGCGGAAGTGGCCTTCTTCCGCCCGTGATTTGACGAGCGCCTCCCCTGACGTTTTGCGCAGCCCTTTGACGTAACTAAGTCCCAGGCGTACGGACAATGTCCCATCCTGTTCTCGCTCGATCGCACAAGACCAATCGGAAGCTTGAATATCGATGGGCTTAATTCGCAGACGATGGCGCTGCGCATCTTTGACCAGCACCGCCGGCGAGTAGAAGCCCATCGGCTGATTGTTGAGGATGGCACACATAAACGCAGCCGGATATTTGACCTTGAAGTAAGCAGAGGCATAGGCAATCAATGCAAAGCTGGCAGCGTGCGATTCTGGGAACCCGTATAAGGCAAACGAACTGATCTGCTGAATGATCCGGTCCTGCGTGGCAACATCGATGTCCTTGGCGGTCATGCCAGCGCGAAACTTTCCTTCGAGATTCTTCATGCGCTCCCACGAACGGCGCATGCCCACAGCGCGACGGAGTTCTTCCGCTTCTGCGCCTGTGAAATCGGCGATGATCATTGCCATCCGGAGCAGCTGCTCTTGGAACAGAGGCACGCCCAGCGTTCGCTTCAGCACAGGTTCGAGTAATAGATGGGGATAGGTGATCTCTTCGCGGCCTTGTCGTCGTCGCATGTAGGGGTGCATCATTTCGCCGACGATGGGGCCAGGTCGAATAATGGCGACCTGAACCACCAGGTCGTAAAAGTTCTTTGGATGATTGAGCGGCAGCGACGCCATCTGTGCGCGGCTCTCGACCTGAAACATGCCGACAGTGTCGGCCTCCTGCAGTACGCGATAGACTTCCTCATCCTGAGGCAGGTTCGCCAGGTCAACAGTCTCCCCGTAGTAGCGCGGCATCAATTCGAGGCAGTCGTGTAGCACCGCCATCATGCCGAGGCCGAGTAGATCGACCTTGATCAGGCCGAGACAGGCGCAGTCTTCCTTGTCCCACTGAACGACTGAGCGTCCATCCATGCGGGCGCGTTCAAGTGGCACGACGCGATTCAACTGTCCCTGGCAGATCACCATGCCGCCGGAATGCTGCGAGAGATTGCGCGGCAAGTCCTGTATCCGCATGGAAAGCTCAAGGTATTTGGCGACGCGTGGATGTTGAATATCGAAGCCTGCATTCATGAACGAATGCGCCATCGCGTCGGTCTTGCCGCGCCACTCCCATTGACCGGCCAGCTTCGATAACCGCCCTAAAGATTCCTCATCGAAACCGAGTGCTTTACCAACTTCACGTGCCGCAGATTTCTGCCGATAGGTGCTTACATTGGCGGTCATGGGCGCGCCAAGTTCGCCGTATCTCTGATAAACGTACTGAATTGTCTGCTCGCGTTTGTCACCGGATGGCAGGTCAAGATCGATGTCTGGCCACTCACCTCTGCTCTCGCTCAGAAAACGTTCAAAGAGCAGGTCCATCCCGATGGGGTCAACGGCGGTAATTTCGAGTGCGTAGCAAACAGCCGAATTGGCGGCACTGCCGCGTCCCTGGACCAGAATGCCGTTACGCTTGCAGTACGCGACGATGTCCCAGACGATGAGAAAGTATCCGGCAAAACCGAGCTTCTTGATCAGCGCCAGCTCATGTTCGACCTGCTTTTTCGCACGTTCGAAGAGTGAGCGATTCTTTTGCCCGTAGCGATGCTGAATACCATCGGCGACGCGTTTGCGCAGAAAGCTGTCCATCGTTTCCCCGTCGGGCACGGGATAGTGCGGGAATTGGTAGCCGAGATCGTCGAGTTCAAATTTCAAGCGGGAGGAAAGATCAGCCGTCCGCTCGACTGCTTCTGGAAAGTCATGAAAGGGCGCCACCATTTTGCTAGCAGTTCGCAGATAGCGCTCACTGTTGACGGCGAGCAGACGTCCGGCCTGATCGAGCGGCACGTGATGATGGATGGCAGTAAAAAGGTCCTGAATCTCACGGTCATACCTGGCCGCATACTTAACGCCATTGGTTGCGATGATCGGAAGATTCAGAGACCGGGCAATGCGAATCGCAGTTTGATTCCGCCATTCCTCGGCACGCTCCTGATGCCTTTGCAGTTTGACATAGACATTGTTGTAACCGAAGATGCGGGTGAGATTTTCGACCGTCGCGCGCCCGGCTTCTTCGCCGCCACGAGCCAATGCAGCTGCCAGTGGTCCTTCATCTCCACCTGTGAGGCAGACCAGCCCGGATGAGTATTGCTTCAGGTCATCGGTAGTTGCCGCACCATCAT
This sequence comes from Alloacidobacterium sp., assembly GCF_035631355.1. Lineage (NCBI taxonomy): Bacteria > Pseudomonadati > Acidobacteriota > Terriglobia > Terriglobales > Acidobacteriaceae > Alloacidobacterium > Alloacidobacterium sp. Next base: position 26,261 of record NZ_DASQIX010000100.1, on the reverse strand, counting down.
TCTTGGTGCTCTCACGCATTTTGAACTGCGTGATGAGCTGACAGAGATTCTGATAACCTTCGCGCGATTCACAGAGCAGAGGCAGGCGTGCTGGCTCATCTGGAAATTGGTTCGGCAACCATGGCGGTGGCTTGAGGCGTAGTCCGAAACTCGAAACCGCGACTTCGGCTCCGACATGCGCCTTGAGACCATTTAGTTTTGCGCTGGTGTGGAATCGTGCCGAGCCATAGATACCATTGTGATCGAGCAGCGCCATTGCCGGCATGTTGAGCTCGATGGCGCGTTCCACCAGATTCTCCGGCGACGAAGCAGCTTGCAGAAAGCTGAAAGCGCTATTTGCATGCAGCTCGACATACTGCCAGTCATACAAAGCGACCATCTGCCACTGTTCCTGCATAAGGTCGTGTACGAGACAGCAGCTAAGCATTAAACCATCGTGGGAGCGTGCGATCAGGTCCCAGTGTTCGCAGTCCCAGAGCGAGGGATTCCACCATTCGCCCGCAGTCAGCCATGGACCATAGGCCCGTTCCACCAGATATCGGCGCTCGCGAAAAGTAAATGATTTCGGAGATCCAGTCTGCAGCGTGACGGCAACGGGCTCTGCAGGACGAAGCTGACGCAGCGCGGAAGATAACCCGGTCTTTGCTGTCTCTACAGGTGTAGTGGTTGGAACCGTGAACGGTTCGAGGTGAAACCCTTCCGCGGCATGCGTGTCGTCGAGTACTGCCTGCCCGACGTTTTCGTCACCAACGATGGCGCGAATACGCGCGAGTGTTACATCCAACCGTGATGGTTCCGGCAGCTGCGGGGAAAACAATCCAAGTTGCACTTTGCTCGTGCGGCCGGATTCTGCTGTTAGAGTCAGCGCAAGGATTGCTGCTGATGGCGGATGAGCTTCGAGATCGAGATGCAGCAGTTTGATCCAGGACTGTTTATCGTTGGTTGGCTTGGCAGGCCGAACCGTGCGCGAATGAGTTCTGCCAGCTTCGAGCTTCAGCACAATCGTCACGGACGCGAGTGCAAGGATGCGCGCAGTGGCGCGAAAGATGAGCTGCTCCAGCATTACATTCACGACAAAGAGCAAGGCATCGAGCAATTCGACCGGAGAATCAAGCTCCATCTGTTCTTCGAGAGTGAAGACAGGCTCGACTGGTTGAAACAAATGGGACAACTCGCCACAGGCCAGCTGACGAAGACGTTTGCCAGCTTGGCCCATGCGTGAGATCAGCTCTTTCTCAGGCAATGCCGCAAGCATTCCCAAGGTATGAATTCCCCACAAGGAGAAAGTCTCGGCCTGCTTTTCCGTGAGATCGAGGACATGGAGTGGGAGTCCCGCAAGCGCTGCGCATTCTTCGCCGTTAGGAACAACCTTGATAGCGCGTTTGGCGGATAAACCTTTGGCGATTGCAATCGCTGCATGAAAGTTGCTGCTGACAGCTATGCAGGCTGATACTCCCAGCGTTTTCACGCGGGTAAGGAGATTCTGTGCCAGAGGTTCGGGCGGCCCGAACAAACTTCTTGTTCCGGCGATATCAATAACGCAAAGGAAAGTGCCATCGATGCTGCAATCTTCCACTCGGGGCGAGAATCCGCCTGCGCACTCAAGGAGAATCGTTCTGGTTAGCTCTTCAGTATTCAGGGAACGCTCGAGGACAATTGCAGAGGGAAAGGTATCTACCTCAACCTGGGTCATGCCGTAAGCAACCCCGAGTGTATGCGCGTTCTTGTTCAGCGAACATACCTGCTGCAATGGCGGATCGCCGGCCATGACGACACATGGTTTTCCAGTAAGATCCGGTTTCAAGCGCAGGAGCGCCTGCGCGGGAAATTCCCTGGCATAGAGGCAGGCATACAGTTCAGCATGCTTTGTCATGCTCCACCTGCCCATGTGGTCCGGCTGCGCCAGTTCGCGACCGTTTCTCTCTGAGGGGGCTTGCGTAGAGGAAGTACATTCGTCGGAGTTTGCGAGAAGCGCCGGCGTGTCAATTCCAGTGAATGCGTGATGCCAGTGCATACCGTGGGTTCATCACGGCGCGCCATCCCAGGTTGGAATCGCAGCAAAAGTTCTCCGCTGCTCTTCGCGCAGGAGTGTTGCGTAAGAAGGACGATGCTTGCCTGCGTTTGCTCAGCCGCGGCTCGATAGCGAAACCACGTTGCCAATGGAACGCGCGAAGTATGCTCAGGGGCGATGCTGCCCATATCCAGCACAACCGCACTGAAGCCTCCGGCCTGCAGGAGAAGATCGGTCACTCGGAGTGCCTGATCGATGCGAGATAAAGGCTTGCTCAAAGGAAGCAATCTTGCGCCTTGTTTTGGCATTCGTGTCTTCGCACACGGTTCGAAAACTACCGTTTCAGGTCTTTCCTTACGCTGCGGTTCCGCGCAACGTGGAGCCAGGGTTTGCGATTGCAATAAATCACTGACTGCGCTGGAGAGGCCTTTGACTTCATTGCGCGGGTGAGTGCCGAATCCGCCACCGTGCAAACCTTTCTTGATTGATGGTGGAATCAGGTATTTGTCAGGAAGACTGAAGGCATGTGTCGATTGAACTGACGCTGTTATTCTACGCCACATCGGACCCAGAGAAGCCGTGACAGATCAATACCCGAAGCTGCGGCAGATTCGGGATGCAATGTGTTCGACACATCGACCCAGGCGCAGACCTTTCCTGCCTTCGTCATCTGCGCAATAAAGGAGAGTGCCAGCGAGGTACGGCCCGAGGATTCGGGACCTACCAGCTCCGTGATGGCGCCGACTGGAAAACCACTTCCAATGAGTGTGTCGGTTTCCTCAACACCCGTTGAGGAAACCGGCCTAACCAATCGCGGTGCTGGAGTCAGTGCTGAAGGAATTCGGTCTGCCAGGGCAGCTTCGATCTGAGCACGTAATAATGTGGCAGAAGGCATAAAGCTTGTTCGCCTTATCTTCGCTCTACGCGCTTACCTCTTGTCAAGGAGATGAGCTGCATCTAATACTGGGCAATATTGCTATATCTAACTGAATACAAATTACTTATGTGTGACACTATATTGTTTAATTATTTTCTCCTTTTCTTCGCTATTATGGATAGCGTGTTCCATGGACCTCCACAACAGATCTACGATTTCGTCATTACCTATAAGCGCTGTCGAGAGAACATAGCTGCCCCGGTGCAGACGATGCCTGACTCATGGATTATCCATACCTGTCCATTGTGTGGCGAGCGTCGGCGCTACCTTCCAGCGGAGATATTCAAGGGCAGACTATCTAGCGATTTTGAAGTGTGGGCGCGGAAGACAAAACATGCCATCTGAGCCTGAGATCGGCGGCTACAACATTTCCACGGATTGGCCCAAATTGGGACCGTCACTGTTGATCGCTACCTGTCTCATCTTGGCAATTCGCACAGCGAAGTGGCCGGCAACATTTGAAAACACAAGTTCTAACCCCGAACTCGATAAAGAGATCGAATATGCCACATTCCTAGCCAGCCGAGTCATGGCCTCCCTGGTGTCGAAACGGGAAAGGCTGTTTCCACAGAGACGCGAACCCTGGTATCAACCAAAAGATGAAGACGGACCGAAGTGATAGGGATGGAGCCTTTAGCTCTTTTTCGCCGGGTAACCATTTGCTGATTACAAGTTGATGCGGCAAGAAAACCAAAGAGGAGTTTCAAAAGGAAAGCCCAACAGCTACGGTTCCATCATTGAGTAGCACTTGGGGGGCTACTGAATTGTGGCGCCAGTGAACGAACAGTTCACTGGCGTTTCGCATTTCGGCAGCATTACGATGACGCGCATGGAACTGAAGGACCACATCACCTCTGACAACAAGTTGAACTTCTGTGATACCGGAAATCGTCTTGCGTTGGACTATCTGAGAATTTCTCGTGATGTGCTGAAGGGCGTCTCGAGCGGTGATGATGAGGGATACCTGAAGTCACGAATCACCAATGCATTTGAAGCTCTGTTGAGTCACGCACGCCACTGCCCGCATTGCAAGCAGGATTAGGACCAAAAGCGAAAGGGCGAAATCCCTTTCGAGACATCGCCCTCTGCCATTCCGATTTTTGAAGACCTGGTTCGGAAACCAGATCACGACATCGTCATCCCGGAATTCGTCGGGACCTGCGAACTTGCGCCCGCTTTTCCCGTGCTGTTCCGTTATCACATCCGTCGCAAGAGCTTTCTCAGTTTCATCTGTAAGCATTCAGTCTCCCGAGTGCCTGACGAGTCCCGTTGCCGGTTCTCTTGACGATCCCTCGTATGCTCTCTTCTTCTGGAAGATCTCTCTTCCGTTGCTTTGAATACTACTCGCGATCTTGATGAAATTGGGAGCCTTCCAAACATTTTGTAGTGTGGAAGGGTGCGTACAAATTGTGGGAAAACAGGCCAGAAATATAGGCTTATGAAATGTGCGGTCGATATCAGCGGAGGGCCGATAAGCAGCGCATCGCGGAGGCCTTTCAACTCGGCAATGTTGATGGTCTGGCTCTTGAATTTGCGTCGGATTACAACGCTTCTCCCGGCTCGATGCAGCCCGTCATTGTTTGGGATGAGGAGTTCGGCACCTGCACCATATCGATGATGTTCTGGAAGTTCCTCCCACCGTACGTAACCGATCCAAAGAAAATGAGCATCGACACGATCCTTGCCCGAGGCGATCGATTGCTCGAAAGCAATATATGGCGTGAATCGTTTCTGAAACGGCGTTGTCTTGTCCCGGTGGATTCCTTTATCGAGTGGCAGCGCCCCGATCCGAAGACAAAACTGCCATGGATGTTCGCTATGAAGGATGATCAACTGTTCGCTTTGGCTGGCCTATGGCGACATTGGTACTCACCCGATGGTCAGTCGCAGATGGATAGCTTCGCCGTGATCACTACTGAGCCAAACGAATTGCTGGTCGAAAAGACCGGCCATGATCGCATGCCGGTCATCATCAAGCGCCAGGACTATCAGCGCTGGCTCGAGACCGGCGACCCCAATCGCCTACCCATCGATCTTATCCGGCCATTCGATTCGGACAAGATGAAAGCATGGCGAGTCGATCGAAGGCTGAATAATGTGAAGAACAATGATGCCTCGCTCTGCCAGCCGGTAAACCCAGTGGAAGAAGAGAAACCTTCCAAGAAACATGGAGCCACCGAGAAAGCAAAGCGGAAACCTAAGTCAGATGAAGGCGATCAACTCAGCATCTTTTGAATCCAATCGCTACACTCACGCGACGAGATGTGGGAGGGCAAAAGAGAGCTTTTAGGCGATACGTGCCTCTTCCTCTTCTTCCGTCTCCTCATCCTCTTTTATTTCCGCAAGAATCTCCGCCTCTTCATCTGAATTGGCTGAAGGAGTGGCGCTCGCGCATGCAGCGGGCTTATCGAAAAGGCCACGCACCTTCGGCGGCTCTGGTGCTTTCTGCTCGTCCTTCTTCACAGGCGCTTGGACCGGAACTGACTTCTTAGCGGTCTTCGATTTATTTCGTGCTTCATCCTGGGCGGCCTTTGCTGCTGCGGCCATTTCCTCTTTGGTGCGGTCGAGCGTGTTCTTCAATTCCAGATGACTGGCGACGAAGCTGACAAGGGCATCAGGCAGTTGGGAGTCGAGTTCGGCCGCGGTTCCGGTGAAGCTCATCGGAGTGGTAAGAGCTGCGTTTTCGCTATCAGCCAGCTTCTTTGGCAGGACATTGACGCGAATCTGATCTTCTTCGAGAGAAGTGACCGTCATGAGGATAGACCTCTGGCGCAGGAGTGGAACGAGTTGCTGAAACATGGGCATTCGATTGAGGGCGGATGATATAGATGATTGTCTACGCTGTTGCACGGAGCCGACGATTGCGTCTCCTGACCTTCGTCCACATTTCGGGATCGACCGGCAGAGCACTTATGCGCCCTGTCTCGGCGCTGAAAAAGGCTCCGTGATGATTGAGCTTTCCATACCGGAAGAGCCGCGCCAGCATGGCGAGCGCGCTCGCTGCAAGAGTCTGGTTGATGAATGGCTCTTGCCGATCGAGGGCTTCGATGGCAGAGCAGCTCGGCAATGGATCCTCGCCAGCCGTAGCGTCGACGATCTCGGGATATAGCTCACTGACCGTGCGTAGTCTGGCGGCCGCACGCCGATTTCGCGAGTTTAGCGGCTGTCCGAGGATGTATTGCCCGCTCGCTGCGTTGTTGCCAATGTCGAGCCAGTAGGTCGTTGTGTGCAGCGGCCGCGTGACTGCCCGGTCGATTACCTTTCGTGCGGCGCGGGTATCGACGCAACCGATGAGCAGATCCGGATTCTCGTGATGCGATGGACGCAGTGTGCGGTCGGTGAAGAGACTAGGTTCGGCTGACCACTTCGTCCCCCAGAACAAATTGATTCGGTTGATGAGCACTATGGCTTTGTTCTGGCCAATGTCTGAGGCAGAGAATGGCTGGCGGACACAGTTCGTTTCAGACACGGTGTCGGCATCCATGATCGAGACCTGGAGCCCGTAAGGATGTCCCCACACGCGCATCGCCTGATGCAAATACGGCAGGCCCATGAGGACGGCGCTGCCGGTTCCGCCTGCTCCCACTACCAGCACGCGGACCGCTCGACGGGCTAGGAAGCCAGGTGGCAGTGAGTGCTCGACGCGCATTTCAACTCCTTTCATCACGCACGAACTGGGCGAGTGTCTGCGGAAGGACGATGAGCGTCTTCAAAGGGAAGAGCGCCCGCTTTCCTGTTAGTTCGCTCCAGAGCCCCACGAATCCGCCCTTGTGGTGCGTAAGGCGGCCGCCATTGGCATGTGTAAAGGCACTCTCGTAGAACGCCCGCTCCCAATCGGATATGGCGGCAACAGATGCGTTTCCCGGACACCGCATCGATCCTGTGCAGACCGTGCCGCAGTCCGAGAGGTTCCAGTAGGGGGCGACAGCGAGCTTCGTCTGTACCTGGGGACGCTTGTTCTCAGTGAGAGCGCGTATCTTCAATTGACCGTCAGCGGCCCGCCACACCAAAGGAGGCTGCGGGAAGATGCGCCCGTTCAATTGATCCGCCTTTCCCTCGGAGTGCTGATAAAACATCTGACGGCGCTGAGCCGGCGTCCACCAGGCAATCATGCGATCACTTCTGGCGAGGATATTCTCGGGGAAAACCTCGGCTGCGGCTCCGCCCCCAAGCGATCGAACGAGCGACTCGACAAATGCGAGGGTGAGCGGTTGCGCCGGTCCGAGAGCAGGCGCCGTGTTCTGCTGCGTTATAACCTCGTGCTTCGTAATGAACGTTGTCTGATTCCCGTGATAGACCAGCAACGCTTCACGCAACTCGAAGCGATGGTTCTCCCCGATGGCTATCTGAACTTGCATGTTCTTTCTCCCATTCCTGGAACTCCTCCACAAGTTCAAAGAGCTCGGTGTTGAATGCAATAAAACGCTCGATGACACGGATGGCGTGTTTCACTTCGTCGGCCTTCTTCGGAGAAAAGACGACACTGAGTGTCGGCTCCGGCGAGCCTTCGAGCATGTGTTGACCCTCCTCGTCGAAACAGGCAGTAATGGCATCTCTTTCCTTGAAGGCAACAAGTAACGATGGGAGCGGAGGGCCATCGTAATAGCGGTCTTCGAGAGGCTCCCGCGACTGTTCAACGCGTAGACGGACAGTCGTTGCAGTTTCCTCAGCCGGTCTATCCAGGCACGGTGGGGGCCATTGTTGTGGGCGTGTAGCAACCGACGATTTTCGATGCTCCACTTCTCATTGAGCGTTTTCTGAATGCACTCCGGGAGTGCCTTCTCCACTTCTGGAAACTCATATTGACTGCGATTCTCTTCCTCATCCTGATTCGCAGACTCGATCAACATCTCCTCATACATGACTGCGTCGATGTGATCGTAGATCCGCATGACGCGATACAACGCGTGAATGAGGGTCCAATAAAATGCTGCCCCTAACCCCTCTGCCTGTTTCTCCAGTTCATAGAGTGCTCGTCCGATCTTCAGATATCCCGCGCCGCAGCAATCGATCGTCACCGCCAGCTGACCATTGCCGAGGCTCGAACCGTAACCGTCGCGTTCAAAGACGTCGCTCATCTGGAGGTGATACTCCACGTTGCGCCCGAGGAGTTCAGCGCGCTCTCGGCCGATACTGTTCATGATGCTCTGTCGCGCGAAGACGACTGCATCGCCGCCACAGCCTTGCCACGTGCCTGGGGAGCCCAGGCCTGCCTCGACCAGAGCAGCACATAGTTCATAAAGCAGCTCCGCGTTGACTTCGTGCTTGTATTCGGTCGGAACCCTGTCGAACGTGGGAAGAGCCTGGCCGAAGGCGCGCGCGAGTGTACCTATCCAAGGGGCGGAATGAGTTCCGATGGAGTCGAGAGTGGCACGCTGTCTGCGCTCGCAAACCGGTCCATGGCCTGGCGAACGGCGCCGGCGAGGCTTATCGATTCTTTGCATTGGAGATGCCTCGCAAGTAATTTCTTTGCTTCTGGAGGTGGCGCAGTCGCCTTCATCGCGAGTAGCGTCACCAGCTCTTTTCGTGCCATCTCGGACGGGGGCACGGTTTACCCCTTCGACCCGATGGCTCTGGCAAAGGTGTAGCGCAGGCTCGTTCCCGTATCCTCCGGTCCGGTCATCGTCGCAGTGGCAATGTCGGGGTACGAAGGGGTAAGAAGGTCGCGGACCTGTTCGATGCTCATCCATGGATCCGGGTCGGGAATGCGTGTTCCATTGAAGACAAATTCACGAGGCAAGCTGCTGGTCTTGAGCGTAGTGGTAGCCATTTCATCCTCCAGAATGATTGCGGATATGGATTATTCGTTGTGAGTAACTCTTCGTCCGATTGCGCCTATTGCCTGGCTTGGCGGACCATCTCGACCAGCACCGTCCGCGTCTCCATCGGGGTCGCTACCTCGCCGGGGAAGTTGATGCGAATGCCTTTCATTCCCTCATTCGTTTTCAATCGAAGAGTAAAGCCCAGCCGATCGACTGAAGTCATGGCCGCTTCCGTTGCCTCAACTCCAGCATGGGAACTGCCAGCAGAATCATCGCATCTACGTGGTCAGCGTTCATGTGTGCGAGGATGCCGGGTGCGCCGCCAGCCAGCGGATCAGGAGCCGCATTCTGGTACTCATTTGCCTCCACCCATCCCATCACGCCAAAGCCTCCCATGTAATAAAGGTCAACGGGTTGGAGCCGGAAAAAACTGAAGTCAGAGAAGTCGACCCAGTACCGACTATTCTCATGACGTGTAAGATAAATTTCTCGAACCGATTGAAGCTCGGTTTTGAGAACCGGTTCGGCAAGGCCGATCAGAGTAGCCCGAGTGGCTCCAAGTGGATCGCCATCGGCATTCGCTTGTCCAACGAAGAGGCTGCATCGCGGGTCCGCCTTCAAATTCTGGGTATGCATGGCCATATTGCTAATCAGAAAAAGAGGCCGGCCTGCAGGGTCGAGCGCGAACGGCATAAGAGATCCGAACGGAAAACCCGCATGCTTGCGGAAGAGCGTCGACAGGGTGCCAACCGAAGTTAGCGAGAGGAGGGTACGGACCCGCTCAGTGTGACTCGCGATGGAGAAATGATGCGTGATGCCCGCGCGCTCGTTAGGCAGCCGATGACGGTATGGGCGATTCGAAGGCCCTTTCGACCGCCCAGCACCACTGTCGAGTTATCCCAACCTATTCAAGACGCCAGATCAGCAATTGTTGGCGCCAATTCCATTATCAGTGGCAGTAACTACCTTGTGTGGTTTGATTTGCTCAGTGGGAGGCACCTCGATAGGATAACTTCGCGGGGGCTCATCAGTGACCTCTCAGTGGATGCGGCGGGTAACACCGCGGTGCTTCAGTCAGACAATATCATCAATGTTTATTCATCATCCCGGAAACGGATTGCGCAGCTGATTGCGGTTGGATCTGAAGACTGGCTTGCCTTTTCGGAGGAAGGTCTGTTCGACGGATCAGCGAAAGCACTTGAGTGGGCAGGGTTCCGACCGGCCGAAGACGAGCCTCTCCTCACAGTCGATCAGTTATTCAACGAACTTTACACACCTGGATTGCTTGCATTGATAGGCAAGGGGAGCGCGCCGCATCTACCTCCTGGCATTAACCTAAAAACATACCTGCAGCTGCCCGGGTTGAAATCACTGCTGCAGAGTGGCGATCTGATTCCTGCATTGAAGCATGGCAAGGCTGTTCTCTGTGTGGCTAGAGAGGAACTTTTCTCGACCCTGAAAGAGATACGGGTAGTTGACAGCGAAGAGGATTCGGACCGCGGATGTCCGCGGCGAATAATACCCAAGGACCAATCCAATCCGCCTGCTTTATATGCGGGTTTGGAGACTCTGATGCGGGCTAAAGCCGACTACTCCCTGGGACGGGCGGAAAATGAACGGGACTTCAGGTTCGGTACACCTTCTGACCGTCGCTATCAGCCGGTATTCTCCGAACCAGCCTGATGTTCCGACTGCTGTTCGGTCGTCGCGGGACCTCAAGCAGGTCCTCAACATGCGGGCGGCGGGCGACAAGGTTATCGATTGGGGCAACAAGACCTTGTGCGGCAGTCTCGAAAACGAATCGGCTACGAAGGCAGCAATCCTCAGTTGTCTCGGCAAAATAGCGAACTCAGTAAAGCCTTCGGATATGGTCATACTTTCACTCGCGGAACATGGAACAACCCGGGGGAACGAACTCTTTTATTACATTCCGCACAGCGACGGCAAGGAAATCGAGGGAATAAGTTCGGCAGAACTCGCAGATGTGTTCCGGAAACTCCAAGCCAGACGCATCATTGTTATCGTGGACGCATGCGACAGCGGCGCCGCAATAGCTCCGCTGCAGCAAGCAATTCTGGCAAGAGTCGCTACGGCCGCCAGCCTTCGAGGCAAACAGCCGGATGGGCAGTCAACCTCAGATGCATAGGATGTTCAAGGCATAGTCCTGATTGCAGCGGCGACAGGAGTTGAGCCGGCGAGTGGTACTAACCGTGTGAACCCTTTTCTGGATAAGCTGGTGAAGTTGCTGAACTCGGATGTTCAAAGCCCTCTTACATCGTATGCGCTAGCCTCCGAGATGCAGAAGCCGATATTTACCACGGATGAAGGATTGAAAACTCGTATTCAGCCCTTCGCAAGCGCACTGGGTGCTGATTTCCAGGTCACTAAGAACACTAAGAATTGAATTCAGGAGGTCGCCTTTGAAGGCTGCTCGATGGGTCATTTTGACCGGGATCTTATTCTGCGGGGTACTCCGTGCACAGGAAAACAACTTGGTGAAGATCGTGAGCGCCATCCAAAGGGGCACGAACACCCATCCTATTTTCGATATTCGATTGTCCTACGCGTTTGAGAGCCGAGAAACGGTATGGCTAGAAGGAATCGGAGTCGTTCCCGGTTCCGGCGACATACAATACACTCTCCGTGCTCGTCAAGTCGTCTTCTTGGATAAAAGAAAGGGACAGCTACTTTCTTTTGTTCCTGTCAGGCCCACCGAGGTTCACCAAACTCCTGTTCTGGACGATCCTTATCCCTCGTGTGTGCAGCTGAAAGGATGGCAACGATATGGGGATCCAAAGAACCCAATAATGGCGCCGGTGGCCGCTAAAGGTGCATGGAGCTTTATGGAAAACGCGCTCGGGCAGACCTTCGAGCATCATGATCTTAACCCAACTGTGTGCAGCCCTCGTGACGGCGGATCTTTGGTAACTCAGTGGACCCAGATAGTGCAGCCTGAAAACTGGATCGAGGGCCAAATCGCTGTCCTGGTCTTCTACGGAAGCGGAACATCCACCCCAGCATTGACCTCCCTAGAAATCTACTATGCCGCGGCAGGCACCCCTGGGTGAGACGCAGCACTGGGATTACAAGGTGGCCCCCCCGTCCAAAGCGCGGCCCTTGAGAAAATGAATCAGCTTCGGTCATACCTGTCGGGCAAAGGAAAGGGCAAATGAAACGTGTCGAGAAGACCCGTGTTCTGGGGGTTCTACTGATCATGTTTACTGCTTCGGCAGTACTCAACTACTTGATATGGATGCATTTCCAGCGCACTTTCGGGAAAAGCGGGCCCATAATTCGGATGGAAATTATCCACGTGCACAGTGTACTAATCGGCATCCTAGTGGGCGGGCTTGTCGCGGGATCGGGAAAAGAGAAGGTTCGACGGCCCCTTGCGCTTGCCGCAGTAGGAGTTTCCACCGTTTGGATCCTTTACGTCGTTTCGACGTGGGATGGCTACCCGCAGACTTTCGGAGCGAACGGCACAAACGGCCTAATTAATTCGTTCAATGATCGAGCGACTGACTTGGCCACACTTGTCTCTGGGACTCTGGCTTATCTCTGCCAGAAGCGCTCGGACGGGATTTCCGCAGCGCCGCCCGAGTGAACTAAAGAGCACGTTTAGATAGGAATGTCGATCTACGTAAAATTATGTAGCAAGACGGCAAGATCCAAGCCCATACCGACAGCCCAACCTAGAACACAAACCTGAGTGGGTCGGCTTCTGGAGTTCTAATCAGGTTAGGAACAACAAACGCGCATGTCGTCAGTCAACTCCCCAGATCGACGCGCGAACGGCTTTCGGACCGTTGGTAGGCCAACTCCTAGGCAGGCCTCTCTTCTCGTAGTGCGATAACCGCTCCTCTACTCAATCCGCAGATGGTATCCACGTTTCAGCGAAACCCCTTCGAATCGCTCCATCGCTCACAATCAGTATCTTGCCAGTTCCGCACTCGCCGACGATGATCGCCGATCGCGCCGTCTTCAGATGCTTGGCGACACCAGAGATGGTCAGTGCCTGAGCGGGAAGCGGCTGACGTAAGAGAGCCTTGAGCGATCGAGGATGGGGATCGTTCGGCCCTTGGAGCGGGGGATACATCTCGACGATACGTACCCCAAGTTCCTGCGAGAAATTGCGCAAATATTCGTAATAGGTATCCACGGCGGGACTCCGGATGATGGAAGTGAACGCGAAAAAAAAGGCCGGGTTGACCGGCCGTTTGAGGAAAGAAGTTATTCGGAGTTGCGCTGCCTTATCGTCCGCGGAGAGATGGCATCATGTGTCGCTACTCAATGCTGGAGAAGACGCACGAAGCGCCTGCCTTATGGTGTATCGGGGCCAGAGCACCGAGCCATTCTTTTCCGGAAAGGACAGCAGCCCCACAGATCGTGCACGCCCGATCCGGGCCAGCAATTCGTCACGCGTGCCCAGGAGCGCCGCCGGTGTACAGCCAATTCCATCCAACCGCTAAATTTTCTTCTCCGCCCACATCGCCTTAAGGATCGGACCGCTCCACCGTGGATCGGCAGGCAGCCCAAGAAAGCTCACCAGCGTTGCCCAAGCAAGTTCTCTGGTATCCGGCTCGAGGTGGAGGATGAATGTCCTACCCGCGCTTCCGTTGGCATGAAGGGAGTTCGAGACCGCGATCAGGTGCCGAAGGGCTTGTTTGCGCCCCTGCAGATGGATCGAGCCGCGATAGCAGATTGCGTCTGGACCAAAGCCCACTACCTTCTGACTACCGTCGAGAAAGGTCACCGTGAACGTGTGCCTCTCGTGCACCGCCGCTGTGATTGCGCCTACCTCGACGTCTCCGCCGAACACGCTGATCAGATGCACGTCGTCGCCTTCGCCAACGTAGCGATCCACATGCAGAGAGATTCTGGTGTCGGTCTTTCCTGAATTTCGGCGATACTCAAGCCGCCCCAGCCGCAAATGTGCGTTCTGCATTCTCGTCCTCTCGTTTCTTGTCTCCGAGCACGAGCGTTCGTCCATCCTCGTAGACCAAAGCGAGTTCGTTGGTGAACTGTTCGCGCTTGTGGACTTCGGTGTAGCCATTCTCTTTTACTTCGAAGACGGTCATCGATTTCACCGAGCGCCAGCGCGCGATGTGCCGCTCATCACCTTGTCCAAAGACCCCGTTGGGTAGGCCAGCGGTGCAGAGAAGGCCCACATGGCCGGCGTGCAATGGTGTAATCGGCCGTCCGCTTGCCATCTCTTCCGTTGGCAGGAGCAGTGCTTCCACTTGTCTCCAGGCAGACGAGTGGACGATGAGGTCCTCAATCTGGTCAAGAGGCAATCCGCGGTAGACAATCTGCGTAGATGACGACGGCGGCACGCGATAGGGCGTCTCATTGCCCTGAAGCGTCGGCATATCGCGCCACCACACCATCCCGTGCAGTGCCGCACGGTTCCTGCTGTAATCCTGGCCGCGCATCCTTTTGCGGACTCCGAAGAGGGCCACCTGGTCGAAGCGTTCAGATTCTGGGTCCGTCAGCCGGAAGACTCGGAGCTCCGCGAAGTTTTCGGCCAACAGCGGAATCGAGGAATCAAGTCGCGCCTGCGGCACTACCATCAACAGGACCCCACCCTCAACCAGCCAGCGATAGGTGTGTTCCAGCAATAAGAACTCCATCCGCCTGTTGTCCATCCACCCGATCTCTGAGTCGTACGGAGGATTGAGATAGAGAAACGAAAAGCTCTCAACCTTGGCAACCGCATTGAAGAGATCACCGTGAATCGTAGTGATACCGCTAGCGGTTGCGGTAGCGGCACGGTCTGCATCGAGTTCGACGCCATACTTTTCTGCCGGTGCTCCTTCGGTGAGTTGGTGGAGCGCCCCTCCTGTGCCAACGCATGGATCGACGACGCTCGCGGTTCAGGCCGAGAAATCCAGGAGGGTCCGCAGGCGCTTCCTTCCTCCGGCGGCAGAGGGTAGTGGCCTTGATCCGAGCAACATTGCGCATTTTTCCTCCAAGGTGGCTCTCAGCCAGCCAGTTTTTTCAATGCAAGCCAGTCAGTCTTTACTTTGAGTATTGGGAACCGGGGCACAGTGGCGCGAGATGCCGAAGGAGTATCCGCCCTGCCAGACCTGCCATCGCCGGTTCCAGCAGTGGGTGCGCAGCGGCAAGCTGAAAGAGGCGCTGAAACTCCTGGCTCGGCATCTTCACGAACGGGGGGCTGGACCTAGAAGAAGCGTTCGTTGATGCCACCCTCGCGAGCGCCAACTCGGTCCGAGTTTTGCTCCTTGAGAATGGCTCGGCGCCACTGGTGCATCCTATGATTACAGCAAAGCGCTTAGCGGAAGGCCATAGTGGCGACAATCTCACATTTTCGGTTGCCACGTCGGATTCGGAAGAGCCACTGCTTACCTATGAATGGAGTTTTGGGGATGGAGTGATCGCAAACAGCGCAACCCCTCGCCATGCCTACACAGCGCCTGGAACCTATCAGGTGCGGGTGAAGTGCACCTTCTTGAACGGCACCAGTGCAGAAGATAGCTTCCAGTTGCCGATTACAGGGGTTATCAATACGGAGTTCCAGCCGGTGCAAAAGCGTCGCTTCGTTGCGCCGAGAATTTGAGGTGCATTCCGCCTGCGCGTTCTTGGTCCACTCCGTAGTAATCGTAGGGAATCTAGCTTGGCACAATCCTTCGCTCAGGTTTCGGCGGAGCCGGGCTGAAGCAGTGCATCACGATCCGGGATAGCTCGTGCTCAAAGCACGCCAATTCGTTCTCGACGATCTCTTGCACATGTGCAGGATTTCCAGTGGCCCTCAGATTAAGCAGCAAATCGTGAATTTCAGCCGACGAAGCGTCCAGATCGCCGTCAACGACCGCTTCTTCGCCATTGGCACAAATCGCCGCCTTCAACCAGCCTGACGAAGAGCAATCCATAACCTTGAGATGTGAGATTGCAATCCCAGCGGCGGTGAGAGCTTGGTCGAGACGATCCAATAACGGACCGACAACCGACGCCGGACTCATCGGAGACGTCGGGGTGAAAACACAACTCAGATTGAGCCATGCAAGGGCAGCCTCGGCTTGAGCATACTGCTCATAATCGATCTCGATTGTATGTGCTCCTGCCATCAGCGTTCCGGACAGGATTTCGTCCAGCCACTCTCTCACTCCTTGCCCTGTCTTCCCGCTTAAATGGCGAATATGTATTCCTGACAGCCCAGACGCATCGGGATATATGTCAGTCTTGGTTATGCAGACTAGATCAGCCTCCTGGAGCTGTCTTCGAAAAAGAAAAGTGAGATTGCGATTCTCATTGTTCTGTAGTGCGGCCGCTCTCGCTGGGTCAACAAGCACGGTGAATGGCGCCAGTCTGTAGTGATTAAACTCCTCGCGAAGAGGAGCCAGCACAGTCGCCGCAATATCCGTGCAGCTTCCTACCGGCTCTGCGAAAATCACATCCGGCTGGTAGGGATGCAAGGCTTCCATCGCCGTGATCAGCTTTGAAAACCTGCAGCAGAAACAACCTCCTGTAACTTCACCGGCAATCACCCCGCTCATTTCTACTTGGTGGGTGTCCACCAGCGTATCTCCCTGGTCGTTCAGAATGACAGCGCTGCGAAGTCCTCTCTGCGCAAGAAGCTGTGCTGCAGTCAGGATCAGAGTTGTCTTTCCCGCTCCTAGAAATCCACCGACCACAACCACCCAAGGACGCTCGGTATTCATGCCCTTACTTCTATCCATAGCTCGTCGTTTATCCGAAGGTTTACGGTTTCGTGAAGGCTTACGATGGCAGACTCGCCAGATTTCGCAATATCATTCGGCAGTTTTTGCCCATTATGATTCACCGCAGCGATGCCACCAGTTCCAGTAATTTCGAATGATTGGCAGCGCAGCACCCCGGCCAGGATGCTAAGCGTAAATCGGGTGCCACTCGCGTGCGGTTGATAAGAAAACATCCCCCATCCGGTTCCCGTCGACCAAAAGCAACTGAACCGTTCATGAGGAACGCGTGGCAGAGCGGTGACATGCGCCTTGGTACCGTCATAGATGAATCCGCTCGATGACACAAACGCAGACCAAGAAGACATGGCACGGACGTAGTGGTGTCCGCATTCGGGCTCATCCCACGGGTTCCGTTTTTCTCCATCATGGCGAAGACGCGCGCTCCTGACAATCTCAAGTGCTTCTGCGGCCATGCCCCAACGGATCATCAATGCTGCCAGAGCATATTCCTGCCCTGTCCATGCTTCCGCGTAGTAAGGAAACGGAATGCGCGGGCGTTCCGCCTTTCCGTAGTCACAGATCACAACTGCTGCTTCATCGTTCAACGCATAGGTGCGCTGCACGTTGTTATGGTCTGCAAGAGAAGCCTTGTAGTTGTACCGGTAAATCGATTGCAGTGTCGCGCGTATATTCGCTTCTGAGACCAGAGGCCCCGATCCGCCAGTTTCTGCCAGATATTGGCCGATAAGTTGATCGACGAGGCATCCGTTCCCGACCTGGTACTCAGGTGTCTCGGTGTTTTCCGATCCCATGTCGCTCGTCAAGTGTGGCGCGATCTCATCTCTGCGGATGCCCCGAATCTTCTGAACGTAGTATTCACCATTGAATAGATTGGCATCGATCCAATTCCGCCCCTGCTCATACAGCCGCTGGTATTCGTTCGCAGAAGAGCTGTCTCTTATTGCTCCCGCCATCTCTGCGCAGGCATTGAGTGCGCCCAGATAATAGATCCCGCACATAGGATTCGGACCATAGAACTCCACATCGTAGGTGTTGTGCTGCACACCTTCAAGGACGCCATCACGATTCCCATCCCATCCGCCCTGCACCCATGCAAACTCCAGCGCCTTCTTTACCCTCGGCCAGATGCCGCGCAGCCATGCATCGTCTCCGGAAAGCTTCCAGTCCAGCCAGGCGTGAATAATCTGGCCCATCTGACCATCTGCCGCAGCAAATCCAGAGCGGGCTTTACCATCAGGCAACAGTTGGCGAAAGTGAATCGCTCCCGCGTCGTCCATCGCATAGCCGAAAGCACTTTTGCGCAGGGAACGGGCAAATGAAGGAAACAAAAATGTAGTTGCCGTTTCATAGTTCCACACATGCGTGCAATTTCCGAAGCAGCATCCATGCGTGTCGTCGCTGCCTTCAAAGCCGTGGAATTCTCCGTCAGACGTGCGAAAACAGGTCGTGGTTGCCAGCGTGGAGAGGTTGGCACTGGCAGCATCCTTCACCTCGCCAGGCAGCGTACTATTGCGAAAGGTCTCGGAAAACATCATCGTTCGTGCTTCTAGACTTCCGATGTTCTTTGCGGCATACTCAACCGCATCCCATGCATCCTTGAAGCGCGTTGCGTAGTAGTTGCCGATAATGGTTTTTCCTTCACCAGGCGGGGCATCCCACCCGCACCACTCTGGGGTGCGATTGGGGAAATGCCAACCCAGCAGAAACGGAAAGTCAACGTATTTTCCAGGAATGATAGTCGCCTGAAGACAGAGCACACCTACGGAATCGTGCGGCTCCGGCTGTGTTCCTAATTCTCCGCTCTTTGAAAACTGGTCCCAGAAGAGGAGCGGAGAATTCCACCATCGTCCTTTTGGCCATCCCTCCCAGTATGAAATATGCGTATCGGAACTGGCTAAGGCTGCCAAAACAAAACTGCCAGCCATTGGATCACCCATTGCAAGTCCGGGATTGCTCATATAGAGTCCCGTGGCTTCCGGGCCGGAACGGTACGCATTGATGCGCTTATCGCTTCTTCTTTCCTCGATTTTCACAGGATTATCAATGGAAAATGCAATGCTGACCTTCGCTCCAACTCCATCCAGACTGCTGGCTCGGTACCGAAGCATTGCAACTGGGAGTCCGGAATCATCCGGCTCATGCGGTATAAATGGTGAGAATGCTTGTAACTCTACTTTTACCGGCAGAGATTTGTCTTGAAACTGGATGTGCGCAAAGGGATAGCCGCCTGTAAAGACCGCCGACTCCAGGCGGCTTAATCCAGGAGCATTCTCTGAGCCTAGCCCATCCTGTCCCTCATATGGCGGAAGGATACGTGACTCCAGCACTCGAGCCACAGGCGCCTGATTTTCTCCTTGCACCCAGATAGATGGCAGTGCATAAGGAGGTTGAAATCCTTTGTTTGGCCGATTGAAAATCTCCCAGTTGCAAAGCTGCCCTCGCCCTCCCAAACCGATGCTGCCAGCAGCCACTCCTCCCAGTGGAAAAGAAATCATCTTCAACTGCCGTCCGCGAAACTGCCGTGGATAGGAGATTTCTTGCACGCTGTGAGCTTCGCGTTGATCGTTACTCCCTTCGTTGTTCTGAGAGGCGCTAGCCGTTGGCCATTGTCCAGCCTGCGTCGCGGCACCCACCACTCCGGCGGCGTGCTTAAGAAAATCCCGGCGATCTAACCTGAACTTGTTCATCCTTTATTCATTTCGCGGTGGCTAATTGGACCTCTAGTTGGTCGGGCCTGAGATTCTTCCGGTTAGACCAGGGAGATCGTCAGCGGTTCTGAAAATGCCGGCCAACCGATGGCCACTGAATAGATAACTCCTTCCTGCAGCGGGGCCAGGCCGAGAACCTGATTGAGTTCTCCGTCGGAATAGCCACCCATGCAGAGCGTTCCGAGTCCTTGTTCAACTGCCAGAAGGCAGAGATTCTGCGCGACATGGCCCGCCTCCAGCAGTGCGTACCGATAGCCGCGCGGGCCGTATTTTTTCTGCGTTCTATGAAAAACGGCGGAGAGAAATACAACTGCGTTGGAGTGCTCGATAGCCGGATACATGAATAGATGTGGCTTTAACGCCGGGAAAATGGAGCCGACGGTGAGTGGCTCCAGTACATGACTGCGAACGTTGTAATGGTGGAGACCGTCTGTTACCTTCTCCACTCGTTGCGTTGCGACATAAATTTCCAGCGGAAACAATCCACCGGCAGAAGGAACAGGCCGTAGCAGTGCAAGAGAGCCGCCAAGCAGCGTGTTGTCAGTTCGAGTAATTCCGTAGCTGCCCCATAACATAGCGCTCAAACTGGAGAGATGTAGCGTCTTCGGCTCGTATGCCCGGCATGACCGGCGCATGTTGGCCAGTCGAGTCACTTCGGATTCCGGCGGCGGTGGCAGGGCGAGCGGCGGCGCAGCAGGAGTTACATGCTTGTATTCGACTTCATACGTGACGCTTTGATATGCCTCGACATTGCCCCATGGTTCAGAGTTCAGATGGTAGAGCAGCGAAAGACTTGTTTCATCTTCAAAGGGCAACATGGAGATCTCTCACGCGAGTGGGTGTGGGCATTGGTTCAAGTCCCTTTCCGTTAACGGAGCCGATGCAAAACCTAAGTTATATGGCAATTCGAAAAGGCGCCTGCCACCGAGCCGTTCTTCCCCCCAACCAAAGTGCATGGGTTGGAGTCCGGTGGCGATGCTTCGCGCAACGTGAATCCCATAGTCTTTCACGTCAGAGGTTGTAAGGTCGACATAAAGTACGCGGGAACCGGAGTGCTGCAGTGTAGCCGTACATTGATCGAGGTCATTTTCCACGCTTCCGGATGAGTAGTCAGGTAACTCCTCGATGCGTTGCGAGCGACCGTTGTCGAGCAAAAAGGAGAACTCGCCGCGCCGCTCGAGCACACTTACAAACGCGCTATGATCTTCGAGTGTCTTAACGTCCTCGGCACGCTTCAAGCGTTCGCCCGGCGGCTGTTCGCGATATCGTCTCACTTCTCCTGGGTGTACCTGGCAAATTTCAAGCACCGCCCGCGTCAATGCCTTTTCCGGTGAAGCATGGCAACCCAGACTGATCACGGCTGCGGGTCCCAATCCCGTCGAGTCGAGCGCGATGGCCATCATGACATGTGCATCTATGTCCGTACACATGCGGAAGACCCGCAGGTCCACGCCGTAATGCAGATAGTGAGCGCGGATTGAATTCGCTAGTGGTGAGGCTGCGGTGAAATGCACTTCAGGCGCTGGAAGACGCGCCATCCATGTCAACAGGAATGCATCGCGTTCGATAGATTCATACAGGCCATGCAACACAGCGTATTCAAGGGTCGGGCCGGCTGCGAGGCCGTTTGAAGTGGCTGGTGCCAGAGCATCTTCCGCTCGGTCTCTCGGGAATTGTAGATATACGAGGCTGGCGGGGACGTAAACAAGGCGATTCAATGGCAGCTCGCGAGCGGCGATCCAGGTTATCTCGTCTTTTGGCTCCCAATCATGATAGGGAAGGCGGCCACTGCCATATTGGCTGGCGGAGTAGAGGACGAATTCGGGCGGTGCGACGGACCGATCTGAAATTCTTTCCCAGGGCGACACGAAAGCAGCTGATTGATCAAAGTGGGACGCGCAGTAGCGTTCGATCGCTTCACCAATTGCACCGCGAATCGCTTGTTCCTCCGACATTCCCTTTCCTGCGGATGCTCGGTCCTGTGCTTTGGCGGCATGAAAGTCGAAGTGGGAAACCTCGGCCTGATAGATGATTGGCGGAGATGGTTCTTCAGCACCTCGCTGCACGCGAGACACACTTCGAATGATTCCGGTACGAGGACTGACAAGATCGGCCCAGTCTCCTACGAGTTTGTGCAGCGCAGATGCGTTCATCGAGGCTTCGACTGGTGTGACAGCTCGTCTGGTACAGCCGCACTTTTTGAGCCCATGGGAAAACAGGCTGGACACCAGGGTTTCCTGAGAACCACGTGCTTAGAAGAACTCATATCGAGAAGATCGAAAATCACAAGCTTGCCCAGAGTTGGAACGGGTGTAAGCCCGGCAACCTCGCGCAGCGTTTCCAGCGCCAACATGTTCGCGGCGAGGCCAGCGCCAAAAACCAGATTTTCACGGTTCGAACTGTCATCCTGTTTTCGACGATCCAGTACTTTCTCGAATGCGAAAGCATCTTCGGGGTTTCCAGCACAAGCAACGACCCGCATCTTGTAACAGAGATAGCATGGCGTCACACGCGGATGAATTGTTGGTCCAACAATGACCTCACTGCCAGACAGCGTGCACGAGGTCCATCTTGTGTCTGTTTTCAGGCAGGCTCGATTCAGCTTGTAGATCAGGGAAGACTGCCCGAGATCGAGGCAACAGACTACGAAGTCCGACCCTTCGATGGTGTCCGTAACGGCCTCATCCGATGAGAGATCGCTGGACAACGTTTCCAGCTTTGTCTCCGGAGAACGGCCGGAGACTCGACGTTCCGTGACAGAAATGCGCGTGGATCCTACATCGGTTGTGCAGAAACCGGAAGACAAATAAATGTCCGCAGGTGAAACGATTGAACCATCCACGCACCGAATCGTGCCCACGCCAGACGCGGCGAGGGCATCGACAAGGTTAGCGCCGGCACCACTCAATCCTAGTACCGTGACCGTTGCGCGACGAAGTTGCCGTTGTATCTCAGCGGCGTCAAGTCCAATTTCCTGGAAGAAGTTGTACTGCGGAAGCAAACGTGCTGCGGCATCCGCGTCTGCTTCCTCAATCGGGCCGTCCTCGAGGAGATTCTGGCTTGCCAACAGGTCGAGTCCGGCTTCGAGATCTTCAATTGCGAAGACATCCTCCACGTTGCGGCCGATTTCCTCGAGCGTGTTCTGGCCATCGAGCAGGGGAATTACCCTGCGTTCAAATTCGCGGAAGGAGTGACCTTTCAGCTTGACGCGCCGCCGCCCCGAGACAAAGTGTAGTGATTCATCGCCAGAAGCATCCGGGGGCTCAGACCACACGTAATAGTGGCTCGGGAGCCGAGGCTTGTTGAGTCTTCGGGATGACACAGAGTTGATTTTGCTCCTCTAGGATTGAGCGTTCACGGAAAACTGCCAGACTAAGATAATGATCGTCAAGCTTAATCATGGTTTTCGCAGTAACGAAGTTGTCGAGAATCGCACAGATATCAGATTTGGTAACAGCCGAACTCAAGGTGCGAGCCAGGGTCGCCACGGACTTGGCGGTGTCGCAGCTTAAATATAGCCGCGCGGACATTCCACTCAGCACTTCCCGATGCTTTACCGCAGCCTTGCGCGTGTCTTCGATCAGCAGGCCCCCAAAGTAAGGACTCGCGTCCAACCGGGGCCTTTCAGCAATGGGCCCTCCGTGCGCGTTCAGCCACTTTACGATTTCATCTTGCAGCCGATTAATGTACGACTTTGGATCTCGTCCGTCGGCATAATCAAATTCAAAAAAATATGCCAGCCTGGCGAGCTCGTGCCGCCCGAGCGGAAATACATAGTAGTACGCTACAGCGGGACGCACCCGTTCTATGCCGAAATCGGTGGGATTGCTGTGAAACGGGCTGAAGCGATCCAGGCGGAGCGCCGTACAACCAGCCGGTGGTGCCAGGTGTGTAAGAAGAGGAACAAGTTCCGCCTGCCAGTCATACTCTGCTGGAGACTCGCCGGGAAATCCCGCAATGATATTCCATACAACATCCAGGCCCAGTTCCTGGCACCAGCGCAACAGTTGGATATTCTGGATTCCTATACAGCCTTTCCTCATCAGCCGCAGGACCGAGTCACTGAAACTTTCAATTCCCGGTTGAATGCCCAAGACTCCCCCCGCTCGCAGAAGCTCCAGCTGATCGTAACGCAGGTTCGCCTTCACCTCATAAAACAGGGCGAGACCAAGGTTGGCTTCCGCGAGCATCGGAAACAAAGTCTGGATATAGCGCGTGTCGAGGATGTTATCGACGCAGTCGATTCGCTTCACCTGGTACTGAGTCGCCAGCGTCGCAAATTCGCGAAAGGCTCTTTGGACACTCTTGCTGCGAAATGCCATCGTTGCGCCATTGAGTCCGCAAAATGTGCAGTGCTGCTTTGCGCCCCACCAGCAGCCGCGAGAAGTCTCGATCAGCGCAACTGGATTCAGAGCATTTCCCAGAGACGATCGCCGCGCGCGGTCAAAAAAATCTGAGTAATCGGGAATGGGCAGCGCGTCCATGTCGCCGACCCGCTCAGGATCACTCAGTAGATCTTCCCGGCCAGAAATCCCCGCAACAGATACTTTGCCCTTGCGATTCAGGATTCCGGCTACCAGGCGCGGAAAGCTAAGGTCCGCCTCCCCGGTTGCCACATAATCGATCCATGGGAAAGAGCGGATGAGTTGCCAGCCCATCTCACCTTCGCAATTAGCTCCTCCGAAAATAATCAGTGGCGCACTTGGCATTTTCTTGAGCTGCTGGGCGATGGCAAGACAGGCACACGTCTGATGAAAGCTGGTGGGAAAACCCACGATCTTTGGCCGCAGATCCAAAAGCCGAGCCACGCATGAGCTGATGAACTTAGCCCGTGCTTTCCGGGCTTCAACGATTGCTGATCTTGCGGCTGCCGTCGACAAATAGGGGCCGAGAACCCTTGCCATGTAGTCGTCGGCGTCCGGAATTGTATTCCCGAAAACCAGATCTGCGAAAAACCATTCGCCGGCAAGACAATCGGATGGCAGTGAATTAGCGAGCAACTGATATGTTTCAGCCCCGATAATCTCGGCAAAGGCAATATTGAAGTATTCAATTTGAGAATGGAAACCGCCGGCCCGCAACCCCGCTTGCAGCAGACTTGCACCGATTACTGGACGCTGAAAGTCGGCAAACGGCAATGCCGCGAAGACAACATCCATCTCGTTGGTCCGGCGGTCCATGTTCGGCTAGCTGCCTAGATTGCCGAAGCCTCCGGTGGGGTCTTTGGACTGTAAAACGCAGCTGCACGGGCCACATGTGCATTCATAAATGCATGGCTGACGAACACATACTGTACTGATGCAGCCCACCGAGATACAACGGGCAATGACACAAACCTGAGGGCTAAGAGCGGGTTGTGCCTGTTGACCGATGAGAGATGACACTTTCTGATATGCCTTCATCTCATCTTCGGTGATGTGAATTTTGGATAATTTGTCTTCCAGTTCAGCGACCCGCATTTCAAGAGTTTTGTTCTGGCCCGACTTGCTCTCTGCCATACTGATCTCCTTTTTCGCCGATGTCCGCTTCGCCGGCAATTAGCCGGGAGTGCCGGTCGCGGAAACTATACACCCAACTGTCAACCCTGTGTATGTATTTTGTCGGCCCAAAGTTCAAGGGAAAATTGCGGACGTGGATTGGACCATGAAAGGGTAATGGATGTCAGCGATCGCTACAGCGAGAGGGAGACAAGTAGGAAAAAGGAAATACCCTGCAATGTTGAAGCTTCCTATCCTGCGCGCCAAATGTGCAGGCTGCAATGATGGTTAAACCTCCGCTAACCAGATTTGGCCATTGAGAGATCCTGAAAACACCGCGCCCGGAATGGCAGTGATGGCTGCGATCTGTGCCGGACTGCACGGTTTCCGCGAGTCGCATGGCGAGGGTGCCGCAACCCAGAGGCGGCTCCCATTTTCCAGCGAAAGCGCAACCAGACCTCCGCCTTTGGATGGGTCCAGATTGGGTGGGCTGATAGGCAGGAACGACTCATCCAAGATCGCAACGTAGACCCGCTCGATCCTGCCGTTCATTCTTCTGGTCTTTCTTCTCTCGCGTTGGTCTGGCGGACTTGTCGCGCGTTACGGCGCGAGAAGCCCATTGATCGCCGGCCCTATCGTTGCCGCGCTAGGCTTCGTCCTGTTTGCCGTACCCACCATCGCGCATAGTTACTGGGTGGTGTTTTTTCCTGCTGTGATCACCCTCGGACTCGGGATGGCGATCACAGTGGCACCTCTCACCACTGCTGTGATGAATGCAGTGGACCAGGAACCGTCGGCACAGCATCTGGTATCAACAACGCAATCGCCCGTGTCGCTGGGATTCTTGCGATCGCAATCCTGGGGATTGTAACGGTCTATGCCTTTCGCGCGCGCCTCGATCGCACACTAAATCATCTCTTTCTGCCGCCGTGGGTACTCCAGGAACTTCGGACTCATGAATCCAGAATCGCCGGGCTGCAGGCGCCCGCCAATCTCGACGCGCATACAAAGGCCGTCATCAAAAATTCGATTCGACTAGCGTTCATATTTGGCCGGCTTGTCATTAGCAAGCGCTGCAGTTGCATGGCTTATGCTTCCGAAAGCTAGTGACCCATCCGTTCTGACCCCGCAGGCCTCCTGATTTTAGCAAACAGCTTTCTTGGCGCCATCCTCTCCCGCTGGATGCAAAACGCCTTTGCTGCGGGCAGTTTGTCCGCGGCTGCCGCACTCCTCGCTCTCAGCGCACTTCTCGCATGTCTCGTGCCCGCCCGTCATGCCATCGCCGTCTCGCCTGCCGGAGACTCTACGCGTTGAATAAAGCGTGTCCATAAGACCAGAGCGCAGGTACCCCCTGTAGGCATCACTTCAGGGCAATGCGCTTATTGAGCCGAACGGATGCGGGTCAATTTACGACTTGGCGATTTGTCGCTCGTTGCCATCCGACAAACGGTCGTCAGTATGAAACGCGAACAACTCGTTTGGCGGTATTTAACCTTGCCTTCCGTCGACTCAGCAGTTGCAAAACGAGCTTCTACTTCGCGCTTGCGGGCGGCACAATGCCATTCATTCGCAGGTATTCCACCATTTGGCCGTAATGGTCATTCCCATGTGCAGCAGCAAAAGCAGCTATCGTCGTCCTTGTACTGAACCCGTCAATCGGCTTAAT
>NZ_DASQIX010000099.1:0-33478 GCF_035631355.1 Alloacidobacterium sp. | reverse complement strand
GAGCAACCGCTTTTTGCGCGCGTTTCGCAAGGCAAACCGGCTGCAGGAGATTGCTGCAGTCAGCGAGCAGTTCAAGCCCTCGCCGCTGGTGAATGTGTTTGATGAGGTCTATGAGACGTACCGGCGGCAGACGGGGGGGTACGGGCCTCCGAAGAACATTACAGCCCTGGAACGTGCGGCGCAAACTGCTTCGAGCGAAGCGCTGACAGTTCTCGAGCAGCGACTGACCTGGCTGGCGACAATCGGCGCGATTTCACCATTTATCGGACTGTTCGGCACCATCATGGGTATTGTGGACGCCTTCCACGGACTAGGCACTGCCGGCGCGGCCACCCTGCGAGCTGTAGCCCCCGGTGTTTCCGAGGCGCTGATTACCACTGCTGCGGGTCTGGTGGTCGCGGTGCCTGCGGTCATCGCCTATAACCAGTTCACGGCGCGGTGCCGCGAGTTCGGTGCGCGCATGGATGACTTCTCCCGTGAACTGCTGAACAGCATGGAAGAGTTTTCCGTAGCCGCAGACGAGGACCCACTGGAAAGGCAGGCCGCGCGTGGCCTTCACAAGTAGAACAGGTCATACGCAGACGGCGCTGGCGGAAATCAACATCACTCCACTGGTAGACGTGGTGCTGGTGCTGCTGGTGATCTTCATGCTGACGGCCCCGGTCCTGCAATCGGGCATCGATGTCGCTGTGCCGAAAACGAAGACGGTGAAGGAAATCACCGAGCAGCGCACAGTGCTGACCATCGACAAAGACCAGCGTGTATTCCTGGGAGACCAGCCGATTAATCTGGCTGATTTGCCGTCGCGCTTGCAGCAGCCGGGCACAGACGCGGCGCACCGGATTATTTATCTGAGGGCCGATGAGCGCGTGCCCTTCGGGGCGTTTGCTTCGGTGATGGACGCGGTGAAGCAGGCCGGGATTACGAACATCAGCATTGTGACCCAGCCTTTGAACAATGGGCCTCGAAGTAACCAATGAGGATGAGTGCCAGAATCGAGCTTCCGCCGGAGCGGATGGGCGGACCAGCTTTTGGTTCGCTCATGGTGCACGCCGGAGTCGTGGCCCTGATTTCGCTCTACATCTTTTTTGTGGGACGGTTTCATGGAGGCATCTGGGGGAACAACGAGTCTACGCAGGGCGCGATCCAGGCGACGCTGGTAAGTTCCGCCTCGATTCCTCTGCCGAGCGAAAATAAGCCCACTGACAATGTGCTGGCGACGCAAACCCCGAGCCAGGCGCCTGCCCTTCCCGCCGAAGAGAAGACGGTGCAGTCGTTCCCGCTTGACGCAATCCCGATTCCGGAAAAGCAAAAGCCGGTCAAAGCAAAGCAGGCTCCGCAGAAGTCTGAGGCACCGGTGAAACCACAGCCAAAGAAGGCGGTGGCGCCCACGTCAACCCGGCACGCGCAGCCCGTCCCCAACCAGCAGAATCGCGCTAATTATGGCGAGGCGGCGCAATCCAACATTCCGCGGTCAACGACAAGCAACCCAAACGGCAATAATCCGGTCGCGGTCAGCGGGGGAGACTTTGGCTCGCGTTTTCCGTGGTATGTCGATTTGATTCGCAGGAAGACAGCGCAAAACTGGCTGACCCAGGAAGTTTCTCCAAACACTCCATCTGGAGCGCGGGTATACCTGTCTTTCGTCATTGCGCGGGACGGCTCCCCCAGCCAGATACGGATCGCGCAATCGAGCGGCTCCCCAACCCTGGATACATCGTGCCTGAGAGCAGTGCAGAGAGTTGATACATATGGTCCGCTGCCCGGTGGATACAACGGAAGCAGCCTCTCAGTGTCGTACTATTGTGAAGAGCCCGGGCGATGAAGTTTTGGTACCTTAATCCAGTTTTCGCAAATTTGTATGCGGGACGGAAGAATGACTATCGGTAATAAGCAGGCAGTATCGTCTTTTCGTAGTTTCCTTATCTTTGCGGCAATTTTCATCCTCAGCGGCACTTTCGGCGCGCAGGCACAGGATTGGGTCCGAACGGGCACCAACCTCGGCGCTACCAAGATTCACCTCGCCGCCGCCAATTTCAAACCCACGACAAACGACCCTCAGACCGCCTCGCTCAAGACAGCGTTTGACACGACGCTGTTTAACGATCTGTCGAACGCGGGCATCTTCGACATGGTGTCGAAGAGCATGGCCCCGCCAGTCATGCCGGGATCGCCGCAGGAGATCAACCTGCCGGACTGGGCAGCGGCGCCGTCAAACGCCGACATGGTGGCGTTCGGCGCGCTAGGCGTGACCGATGGGAAGGTGACGGTCTACGGCTATCTGTTCGACGCCAAGAACCAGCAGACTCCGCAGATTCTCGGCAAGCAGTACTCGGACAATGCCAGTATGGACAATGCGCGCGCCATCGCGCACCGCTTCGCCAATGAAATCATCACGCGGCTGGGCGGCGTTGCGGGCATCTGCGAAACGAAAATTTATTTTGTGTCCTTCAGAACAGGCAACAAAGAGATATGGGTGATGGATTACGATGGAGAAAACCAGCATCAGGTCACCCACCTCGGCACGATCTCGCTCTCGCCGCGCGTGTCTCCGGACAACTCGCGCGTTGCGTTTTCAAGCCTGGGCAAGAACGGCTGGTCGATCCGCATGTACTCGCTTCTGTTGAATCGCATGGTTACGTTTCCATCCCCGGGCGGGACGACCATCTCTCCGGCCTGGTCGAGCGACGGCTCGAGGCTTGCCTTTTCGTCCTCGCATGACGGCGACTCGGAGATATTTACAACCAGCGGTGACGGGTCTGGGCTGCATCGGATGACAGCGTTCCGCGGACCGGACGTATCGCCGGTATGGAACCCGAAGACGAACGGGCAGATCGCCTGGGTAAGCGGGCGCACGGGCCTGCCGCAGATTTACATCATGGATTCAGACGGCGCCAATGTGCAGCGCATGACCGACGGCGGTTACGCCACTTCTCCATCGTGGTCGCCGAGCGGACAATATTTGGCTTTTGCCTGGGACCGCAAGTATGGGCCGGGCGCTCCGGGAGGACAGGACATTTACATCATGGACATCGCCAGCAAGCGCTGGACGCAGTTGACGCACGATTCCGGGCACAACGACTTTCCGTCGTGGTCGCCGGATTCACGTCATATCGTCTTTCAGCGTGAAGATGGCGGCCCCACACAGATTTGGACCATGCTGGCCGATGGTACTGAGCAGCACGCGTTGACAAAAGGCAGCGCCAATACGATGCCGAATTGGAGTTGGAAGTAGTTTTGAAAGCCTTTTTTACCTGGTTGGCAGACCGGATTTTCCTCTCTGCCCTGCCCTGGATAGAACTAACGCTCGTTCGAGAGCATAGCAATCACTCCCAAAGGAGGAGAGACCGTGCAACACCTTCATCGTAAGTACATTGCTTCCGTCGTCAGTCTGGCAGCATTGTTAGCAATTGCCGGATGCCACAAGAAAAAGCCCGCTCCGCCCCCGCCGCCTCCGCCGACCGTTTCCGCGCCAGCGCCCACCGCTGAGATTACGGTAACGCCGCAGG
This sequence comes from Alloacidobacterium sp., assembly GCF_035631355.1. Lineage (NCBI taxonomy): Bacteria > Pseudomonadati > Acidobacteriota > Terriglobia > Terriglobales > Acidobacteriaceae > Alloacidobacterium > Alloacidobacterium sp. The sequence goes on along the minus strand of NZ_DASQIX010000099.1, from coordinate 29,969 downwards.
CTGTCAATCCGGGCGACAGCGCCGTGCTGAACTGGAAGACGACGAATGCAACAGATGTATCGATTGAAGGCGTAGGCCAGGTCGCCACCGCGGGTACCATGAACGTGAAGCCGACCGAATCGACCAACTACCACCTCATCGCCCGTGGTGACGGCGGTTCCGCCGACGCGACAGCGCGCCTGACCGTGAATGCTCCAGCCCCGGCCAGCAACATGAACGAAGAGAACATGGACGACACGCTCTTCCACCAGAACGTGCAGGACATTTTCTACGACTACGACGCCTATGAAATTCGGCCTGACGCGCAGCCGATCATCTCGAAGGACGCCGCGTTCCTGAACCAGCATCCCACCATCAAGGTCGTGGTTGGCGGCTACTGCGACGAGCGCGGATCGACGGAATACAACCTGAGCCTCGGCGAAAACCGCGCCAATGCGGCCAAGCAGGCGCTGGTGAATGCCGGCGTCAGTCCCGACCGCCTGCGCACAGTTAGCTACGGCAAGGAGAAACAGTTCTGCACCGACCACACAGAATCGTGCTGGCAGCAGAACCGCCGTGCACAGTTCAGCATCGACCGCTAAATCTGGCTATAACACGGCAGCATTGCAGGATGCAGTGCTGCCGTTTGCTTTTGGACTAAACTGATTTGGAAGGCCATGTGCTAAGTTCAAATGGGTCACATGGGGATTTCTATGCGAAAAACTTTGATTCCGCTCACAGCCGTTGCCACACTTGCTCTTCTCTGCCCTGTGCCGAGCGCGCACGCCGCCTCCAAGGAAATGATTCAGCTGCAAACGCAGGTGCAGACGCTGCAGGATATGCTCCAGCGCCTCCAGCAGACAAATGATCAGCGGCAGGCAGTCATGCAGCACCTGATCGAGCAGACTGCGGACAACGTGAACCGCATGTCGCAATCGATCGACAGCATGCAGCAGGCCATGCAGACGCAGAGCGCCAACACCGGCAAAGTAGACCAGCTCTCCGGACAGATGCAAAGTATGAACGACTCCATTGACGAGCTGAAGTCGCGTGTCAGCAATCTCAACAAAACGCTGCAGGACATCCAGGCGCAGTTACAGAACGTGAACACCCAGCAGGCCGGTGGCGGCCAGCCTGCAACTCCCAATGGGCAGCCGACGCCGGGCGGGACAGATGCAAACGCGGCCCCCGCGCAGCCACAGGCGCCTCCCGTAGACCAGCTCTACCAGGGCGGATTGCGCGACTACAACAGCGCGAAGTATGACGTGGCTTCAGGCGAATTCAGCGATGTTCTGAAGTATTATCCCCAAGACAACCTCGCCGGAAACGCGCAGTTTTATCTTGGCGAAATTGCCTACCGACAGGGCGACTATAAGACCGCCATCAAGAATTATGACGCGGTACTGGAGCAGTTCTCCGGAAATCCCAAAGTTCCGGCGGCACAGCTTCGCAAAGGCGAGGCCGAACTGGCAACGAACCAGCGCGATGCAGGCATTCGCGACCTGCGGAACCTGATCCAGCGTTTTCCACAAACACCGGAAGCTGCGCAGGCACGCAGCCGTTTGAATGGAATGGGAGTTAGAATTACAGCACCGAAGCCCTCGCCTTCGGCCTACCATCCGGAGTAAATCGGCCCCATAATACGGCATGGCAACTTAGCCGGCACAACCGCCATCGAAGAGGACTTATGGAAGCCCGTCATGATAGTGACTCCCGCAAGGGTGCGGTGGAAAGCCAGTCACCCGGCGACACCGCTCCACGGCCTGACCTTCACAGCGTTCTGGCAGACCAGCTGCCGCATCGCGGCGCGGACCCGATGATCAAAGATGCAGACGAGGACAACGATACCGACTTCCCTGAACCGGGAAGGGTCCCGGAACACAGCGGACAACACAAGTAGCAGACTTTAGCAGCGAACGATCTTTTCCGACCGTATGCCCTTCGTGGCATTGCGCGTATCAACGACCAACTTCGATTCCTCGACGATGCGGGCATAGTCGTAGTCGGAGTGGTCGGTGACGATCAGCACGCAGTCATACTGCGAGAGATTGTCGAGTGGCGCGCCGTGCATGTCGAGGTCGTAGTGGCGGCCGCGTCCCACGTACGGGAAGAATGGATCGTTATAGGAAACGACAGCGCCGCGCTGCTTCAGCAGCTCGATGATGGTAAGCGAAGGCGACTCGCGCAGGTCATCTACATCTTTCTTATATGCGAGACCCAGCACCAACACTTTTGCACCCTTAAGCGCTTTTGAATGCTCATTGAGAGCTTCAACCGTCTTATCGACCACATAATACGGCATGGCCACGTTGACTTCGCCGGCAAGTTCAATGAACTTGGTCCGGAAATCATACTGTTTGGCCTTCCATGACAGATAAAACGGATCGATGGGAATGCAGTGGCCGCCCAGTCCAGGGCCGGGATAGAAAGCCTGGAATCCGAAGGGCTTGGTCTTCGCCGCGTCGATGACTTCAAAAATGTCGATGCCCATGCGGTCGCACAGCTGCTTCAGCTCATTCACCAGTGCGATGTTCACGCAGCGATAGATGTTCTCGAGCAGCTTGGCCATCTCGGCTGCGGCGGGCGTCGAGACCGGAACAGTGCGGTTGAAAATGCTTCCATAGACTGCGGACGCGAGCTTCAGCGCAACCGGGCCAACCCCGCCGACTACTTTCGGGATGTCGCGGCGGGCAATGCTGTCATTGCCGGGGTCTTCGCGTTCGGGCGAAAACGCAACATAGAAGCCGCTTGTCTCAGTACCGCGGTTGACGCGAAGCTGCCTGCTGTTCCCTTCTTCGAGAATCGGAATCAGCACTTCTTCCGTCGTACCGGGATAAGTCGTGCTCTCAAGGATGACAAGCTGCCCTTCGCGCAGGTGCGGTGCAATGGCCTTCGCCGTGTCGCGAATATAGCTCAGGTCGGGCTCATGATACTCATTGAGCGGAGTGGGTACACAGATGATGACCGCATCGACGTTGGTAATCTCCGAGTAGTCGGATGTGGCGCGGAAGGCGTTCTTCCTCGCTGACTGGATTTCGGTGCCGGGAATGCGAACGATGTAAGAACCGCCGGCATTCAGCGTGGACACCTTCCGGCTGTCGATGTCGAAACCTGTGACGGCGAAGCGCTCTTCACTGAAGAGCAGCGACAGCGGGAGGCCCACATAACCCATTCCGATAATGCCGATGCGTGCAGAACGGTAATCAATCCTTTGAATGAACTGCGCTGCTCCACTCGTCATCACGTCTGTCATGCGTACGTTCCTTTCCAAAGGCTATCATCGCTTGGGAACAGATGGATGTGACTCACACAGTAGATACCCGGGGGCGCTCTTCCGGCCCCCGAAAATAATAGTTACCTCACGAGGTTGGAGTAGAAGCTATCCAGGTCGTGCTTAAAATCTTTGAGCGCATCCACATTCAGATACACCATATGACCCGACGGGTAATAAGTAAACTCCACGTTCTTTGCCAGATCGGGCGTAAGCATCATGTGTGATAAATCGAACTCAGTGGCGAAGAAAGGCGTTGCCAGATCGAAGTAGCCGTTGGCTGATAGTACTTTCAGCTTCGGGTTCTTGCGCATCGTGTCGGCCAGATCGCCTGCTACATACGGCATGGCCTGTTGGCCGCCGAAACTTCGCCCCGCCCCGGCCCCACGATGCTTCCAGTCCCACTCACCAATGGTGTTGCCGCTGGGCCTGTATTCGTCGGTTGTGTCATATTTCAGTACACCAGAAAGATAATCATGCTCGGCGGCGACGAAAGCCCCGGCAATGCCTGTGTCTGACGGGTCATATCCAGGATTCTCCCCGGCATTGTCTATGTCCGTGCCTTCAAATCGCGCGTCGTAGCGGCCCAGAATGTCGCCTTCATCGCGCATCAGTTCCTTCCTGAAACGCGTGGGCGAAACGCGCAGCTTTGCTTCCTTGACAAACTGTGTGCTCAGGCCGGTGTACTGGCTAACCTTCGCTGCAATGGCGTCGAGTTTTGCAGCTGGAATCTGGTCTCCTTCGGCCAGCGCGCCGGCATAGTCGCTGCGCGCAAATGCTCTCACCTCGTCAAGAAACGCTTTCAGGTCAGCGGGCTTGTTCTGCAGCTTGTTGTGATACCAGGCAATCGCCGCATAACTGGGCAGATTAACGATGTACTGCGTATCCGTGCCGGGAGCAAGCTCGCCATAATTAAGGATCGACGACAACAGCACAATGCCATTCAGGGCGACGCCATGTTCCTGCAGCACAGCGGAAAGCCCTGCCGAGCGCGTGGTGCCATAGGACTCACCGAAGAGAACCTTAGGCGAGTTCCAGCGCTGGTTGACAGTAATGTAGCGCTCGATGAATTTGTCGAATGCCTTCAGGTCCTGGTCAACTCCGGCAAAATCCTTGGCCGTGGCCTTGCCCACAGCGCGGGAATAACCCGTGAGCGGCGCGTCGATGAAAACGAGATCGGTCTTATCGAGCAGGCTGTATTGGTTGGGAACAATCTGATACGGAGCAGCGCCGGTGGCAGAAGGGCTGGAAGTAACAACGCGCACCGGGCCGACCGATCCCATATGCAGCCACAGCGTGGCCGAACCGGGACCGCCGTTGTAAAGAAAAGTCACAGGCCGCGTCTTCGAGTCGGCGCCGTCCTCGGTGTAGGCGATATAAAAGATGCTCCCGTAGGGCTTCTCTTCATCATCGCGGATGAGCATCGTTCCAGCGGTTGCCGTGTAGTGAATGGTTTTGCCGTCGAGCGTCAGGTCGTGGTGCGTGACCGAGCTTTTCTCCGGTGGAATGTTCTGCTGTTCTTTGTTATTGTCCTGTTGCTTCGCGTCACTCTTTTGGGGTTCGTCCGGTTTCTTCTCTTGTGCGATTGCGATGGCCTGCGCGCTAAACAGAAGCGCGGCAAATGACAGCGCCGCCAGCTTTCGTGGGTGCTTGATCAATGCTCTTTCCTCCAGGAGAATATGCCACAGGTGACGTTTTCCTGTTCCAATTTGTTTCATCAGATATGGACAGCCATTGTCCCACCTTCGTAAGGGCAATGGCTTTAGCCATGCTGTAAAGACTGCATATCACTGGGGCTTCAGCCCCTGAGGTAATGCCTTTCAGCCTAATCAGGCCTTTCCTAATTTTGCTCCGCCGGATTCGGCGTCTCGGCGGATGAATGCGTGCTGTTGAGTTTGGCGCAGATGTCGAACTGCTGCTGCGCGAGTTGTTGCTTGCCCTCACGCCGGTAAACCTGCCCCAGTTTGAAATGCAGGCCCGAGACATCCGGCGCAAGCGCGACCGCCTTTTCCAATTCATGCTCGGCCTTGTCCGGCATTTTGAGCAGGTCGTAGACACGGCCCAGCTCTTCATGCGCCTTTGGATTACGCGGCGCCAGTGAGACTGCCTTCTGCGAATAGGCTAACGCCTGATCTGGCTCGTCCTGGTCAGCAAGCAAGGACCCCATATTGAGATAAGGCTGCGCCTCTTTTACCGGCGAGTCTTTCTGCCATGCAATAGCCGTTTCAAATGCCTTCTCTGCTTCGTCAATACGGTTCAGACCTTGATATGAAAGGCCGAGGTTGTTTTCGGCTTTGATGTCGTTGGCGCGCAACGAAAGCGTCCTCTCGAAACACTGGATAGCTTCCGCGAATCTGTTCTCGTTGTATTTGGTGCGGCCCAGCAGATACCATGCCTCGGCGTCGTTTGGCGTTTCCTGTGTGACCATGGTCAACCATTTGTCTGCGTCGGGGAAATCCCCAAGCACAACATAATCGGCAGCAACAATCTTTAAATCGGATTGCTGTGGACGCTGGTATTTCGCGCCTTCGGTGAATTCCGCCAAGGAATCCTTGGCGCGCTGCTCACGGAAGAATGTATAGCCGAGTAAAAAGTGCGCGTCCGCCGAGGATGGGTTCTTTTCAAGATAACTTCGGAGGATCTTCTCGGCCTGTGCGAAGTGCGAAGCAGCGAGCAGCGCATGGACGGACTGCAGAACGTCAGGTTTGTCTGCCGCCGTAGCCTGCTGTGCATCCAATTGCCATGAGCCAATGGCCATCGCGAGAAGGCAGGCGCACCAAAGTGCTGTCATCCTGAGCGGAGCGAAGGATCTGTTTTTCCTCGACTGGGCAGGATCGTACCTGAAATTATGCAATGACATTCTGGCTCAGCATTCTATTATTTAGCACCTTCACAGGAAGGTAGACGGGCAAGTATCTCCTCTACATCCTTAAGGCCGGGATTGTATTCAAGCGTCTTTTGAAGCGTAGCGCGCGCCGAAGCAACATCGCCCGTCATGCACTCGACCTGCGCCAGGTTTTTCGCCAGTCCTACAACGTCCTCATTGCGCTCAAACGTCGGACGCCATAAGTCAATGGCTCCTTTCAAGTCGCCGGATTTTGCACGCAGCGTGCCGAGATTTGACAGCGCGGTCAAATTAAGTGGATCGAGCTTCACCACCTGCGCGAATGCATCCGTCGCCTGCTTGTAATCGCCGCGTTTTTCGCTGACGATGCCCAGCGCATTGAGCGTCTCCTTGTCGCCGCTAATCTCAGACCGAATATCTTCAAGCGACTGATACGCCTGCTGCTGCACCGCGAAATTACCTTCGAGAACAGCCATGTAGTAGGCAAGCGCCAGGTCGCGCTTCGTGGCTTTTGGAGAAAAGATCGGGGTAAGCGTCTGCCCTTCGCCCAGGTCTTTTATGGAATCGCCAGCTGCGTCAGGAATTTTTCGGATGCGATGGTCCGTCCATGCGACGTGAGGAATATTTTCTGCCCCGGTGCGCGGCATGTGGCAACTAGTGCAGTCAGGATTTTCAGGATGATGCGTTGTAACAAAGCTCGCATCGCTGTGGCACGCGAGGCACTTACTGCGATAAAACGCTGCCCGCTCCTGCGGGGCCGGTCTGTAGTGTGGATCGTGGCAACTGGTGCAGGACATCTTATCTCCGCTGGCGCGCTTGCACATGCTCATGTTGAGCTGCTCTACTTCGCTCACGCCACGCCGTGTGAGGTCCTTGCCTTGATAGACGAAGTAAGACAGATAGTCCGAGATGGAATCACCCGGCTTGTAGTCGATGGCAGAATGTCCTGCGCGCTCGACCGAGATATCGCCCTCAAGATGGCAACTGATGCAGAGCGAATCACGTCGGTCAGCATCGAGCTTGGCCGGATTGAGGACTGCGGCCTTGCCACCAGTGGCAACATGTTGCGCCGCATCTCCATGGCACGCTTCACAGGTGATGCCTCCATGCAGAAACGGCAATCCTGAATAGTGATTGATCGTCCCTTCGTCGCTGTGCTGAACCGCGCTCATGTGGCAGCGCAAGCAGCCCGCCTGCATGGGCAGAGCAGGAGGCAGCTGGGTAATCGCTTCCAGCCCCGGCTTCATGTCATACGAATGCGACGCAGAATAATACGCAACCGGCGACTCAAAGAGATATCCGTGAATGGAATAAAGATAGGTGATGCCCAAATGGCCGGAACCAAAGAAATAGTCCAGTTGGCGTTCTTCATGAAGCTGTGGATCTCGCGTGCTCTGAATGCCGAGCATCGCCTTGTTATCACGAGGAAACAGCCGGTAATTGACTCCCGAAGCTTTGTGGTCCAGCGCTCCCGCCTCAAAATTTTCCGTAGCGATGCCGCTAGCTTTCGCCATGGGAGTTGCCAGATATTTCTCGAAGATGTCCTTATGACATTTCGCGCATGAAGCGTCCGCGACCCGAACCGATGTAGCCGTTGCGTGTTGCTGCGCTTTGCCGGCCGCAAAGCTGAAGGCGACGCAAACACCCAGCAGTATCCCCCCAGAGACGACTCGCATCATTTCACCGCTGCCTCTTTCCCTACGGTGCACCGGGCACAAAATGAAGCCGTGACTCCCTTGCCCTCTTCGACGGTATAAATGCGGTCGACATTGGGAACGCTGATCTTCTCCCGGACACCGCTTGGCCAGCGGATTTCGACTGAATCGACTGTCATTGCATCTCCGAGTCCAAAGTGAACACGAGGATCATTGGACGAAGCGAAGCTGCCTCCGCTCAACACATCTCCACGCTGCTTCATACTTCCCGCGCTGAGAAACACAACAGCGCCTATGGCATCGTGTGGGCTTTTCGCGCCCCCGATCAGCTTGAATTCCACCCAGTGATGGCGGTCCTCGCTGACATTGCGCAGCAGCGTTGGTGGCGCGTCGAGATTATTGATGACGACATCGATCTTCCCGTCATTGAACAGGTCTCCGAAAGCCGCTCCCCGCGCCAGAATCACATCTGCCAGGCCAGTTCCCTTCACCGGAGGCACAAGCTCAAATTTCTGTCCATGAATATTGCGAAAAAGCAGCGGACGCTCCGCCATGCTGGTGCCCCAGTCATGCTGATCGACCTGGGGATAGACATGCCCGCTGGCGATGAAGATGTCCTTCCAGCCGTCGTTGTCGTAATCAATAAAGCCATCCCCCCAGCTCAGAAACGGGATCGTCGGCGTGGCAATGCCCGCGTCATAGCTGACATCGGTAAAATCCAGATCGCCATTATTCTGGTAAAGCACCTTGTAGTCGTCAGAGAACGTGGTATTGAGAATGTCGAGCCGCCCATTGTTCTGGTAATCGCCCACAGCAATGCCCATGCTCGCCGTCTCGCGGCCATCGCGATTGACTGCATAGCCCGACTCAAAACTCAGGTCCTCGAAAGTGCCGTCTCCCTTGTTGCGATAGAGATAGTTCGGCGTCGAATCGTCAGCGACCAGCAGGTCCGGCCTGCCATCATCGTTCAGATCAACAAAGAGCGACACCAGGCCGTAATAGCCGGGCGCGTCAGCAACACCCGCCTTCGCGCTGACATCCGTAAACGTCCCATCGCCGTTGTTGCGAAAGAGATGGTCATGCTCGCCCCTCAATCCGCGCGGACCACAGAAGACACTCACGCCGCGATACTTGCAGTTGTTCGACACAACTGAATTCGACCCAACCGCCGGCGGATTCGCGAAGTCATACTGCGTATATCCGGGAACAAACAGGTCAAGCCTGCCATCTCCGTCATAATCGCCAAACGTCGGGCCTGTGGACCATGTCCCCAGCGCCACGCCGGCCTTCTCCGCCATGTCGTTAAACGTGCCGTCATGGTTGTTGTGATATAGCCGGTTCTTGCCCACATTCGTGACGTACAGATCGGGCCAGCCATCATTGTCGTAGTCGCCCACAGCCACGCCCACGCCCCAGCGGTCGTTCGTCACTCCAGCCTGCGCCGCGACGTTCGTAAACGTGCCGTCGTGATTATTGTGAAAAAGCGCGGCATGAGGCGCGGGGGCTTTGCCGCTCATCGCATCGTAAGTCATGCCGTTGACAAGATAAATGTCCAGCCAGCCGTCGTTGTCGTAATCCAGCAGCGCCACACCATTCCCGAGCGATTCAACGATATAAGCCTTCGCCGGCGTCCCGCCCTCATTCCGCCATGCAGCCAGGCCCGACACCACCGACACATCCTTGAACGCCACCGGCCCGCGCTCGACAAATCCGCCTGCCGTAATCGGACGGTGCTCCGCATCATGCACCGGCGCATAAACGCCGCCCGTGCTCGCGCCACCTTGCTGCGACGACATCTGCTCCTGCGCAAACCCGCACGCCGCTAACGCAATGAGAAACAGCACGGCCCCGGCGCGAAACCCGCCACCGGCCGCGTCCCTAATGCGCATTGCTCTTGATTGAGATCGCGTCGCTCGCCTGCGCCGCAACCGATTCACTGGCCTCGCGCTGCAACCGTCCGTAGGTCCGCAGTTCCCGCTGCGCGTCAGCGGCCTTGCCCTGCGCCCGATACACATTGGCCAGCAGGAAATGGATCGACGGCTCATTTGGACTGTCCTTCTCCGCCAGCAGCAAATCGGGTAACGCCTCATCCTGCTTGTTCAGCTTCACAAGCGCGCGGGCGCGGTCCACGCGCGCCTGCATCAGCGTTGGACATTGCTCGACCGCGCGATTCAATTCCGTCAGCGCGTCCTGCGCCAGAGCGTTTGCTTCCAGCATCGCATTGGCCAGCTTCCAGCGCGCCGTGCAGTTGTTCGGATCATTGGCCAGCTCGGCCTTGAACTCCGTCTGCGCCGACTCCCACTTGCCCGTCTCCCAGAACACATTCCCCATGTGATCATGCCCGCCCGGCTGTTTAGGCGCCATGTCAATCGCCTTCTTGTACTCGACCAGAGCGCCGTCATAATTCTTCATGCTCTCATCAATCTCGCCGGCCACAATGTGCGCCGTCACCGAATTCGGGTCGATCTCGTTGATCCGCCCCAGGGCGTCTTCTGAAAGCTGAAGATACGTCTTGCCCAGCAGATACCACGCTTGCGTGTCCTTCGGGTCCTTATCCAGATGGCTCTTCAGATATGGCGTCGCCTCGTCATAGCGCTTCAAATGGATCAGCGTGCGCGCCAGCGCCATCTGCGCATTGTCGTCGTTGGGATTGGCCCGCACCGCAGCCTCCAGCAGCGGCTCCGCCTTCTCGTTTTCGCCCATCTCGGCATAGCTGAAACCCAGCATTGCCGAAGCCGTCGGCATATCGGGATTGAGCTTCAACCCCTGCTCCAGCACCTGCGCGGCGTGGGGGTAATCGCGCTGGTTAAAATAGAGCATGCCGAGGTTGTTGTACGCAGGCGCAAGATGAGGTGCCAGTTTCAGCATGGCGCGATATTTCTGGATGGCAGTAGCGTTGTCCCCGCGGTCCTGTGCCGCCTTGGCCTGCGCATAAAGTTCCTGCACCTGCGGCGTGACTTCATCCTCGGCAGACTGGGCGAAGGCAACAGGCATAGTCACGAAAAGTAGTATGAGCACCACAGGCAGCCAGAGCATTCCCATTGTGCGGAACAAATTTGAGAACCTTATATTCATTGACAGAGACATTATAATTTTGCGGCCTGTCTTCCTCTTCATCAGAAGCCTTTAGAGATTGCCGAAAACTCGCTGCCCTCGTAGGGGCATGGCTTTAGCCATGTCGCAAGTTGACTCCATCAAGGGGCTTTAGCCCCTGAGGTAACAGTCCAATCCAATTGGACTCTTTCAGCATCCTTTTCAGGCCATGGCCAGTAGACAATAAGACCCTAAAGGTTTCATCCCTATGCTAAAGCACAGGACTTCTACCCAACCCCACAAAAAAGCCGGACTGCACTCGGCGGCCCGGCGTGGGAGGCATGTATTCATTGATGCAAAATCCAAAATCCCGCGGCCTGCCGAATATTCCCGGCAGGCCGTCTAGTCTCCGCCTAGAACTCAAGTCGGAACATGACCTGTCCTTGTCGGTTGCTGTTTTGCTGACCCGCGCTTTGCGCTAAACCAAATGTTCCATCGCTGATATTGGTATCCGGGCCATTAAACCGTGTTCGATTGAAGAGGTTGAAGTAATCCACCTGCAGAATGCCCTGGAAGCGCTCGCCCATGTAGAAATGCTTTCTTATGTTTGCGCTTTCGTTGTAATCAGCAGGCTGCCGAAGTTCGCCGTAGTTCCGCTTCGCATTTCCCAGCGTGAAGTCCGGAGCCTGAGTAAAGGAAGTTGGATCGAAAATCTGTCCAGTGCCTTTGCCGAGGAAGTAGTCGCGCTCATTGTTATAGGAAGCAGTGCCCAGTCCGACAGAAGTATCTCTGTTCGGACGTTCTCCGCCGCCATTGGGGTACGGGAATGCGAGGTTCTGATTTACGCCTGTCGGCGTTCCTGAGTAGTACCTGGCAATCCAGCCAAATTGCCATCCACCCAGGATCTGACCGGTTATCCCTTTATTGTTGAAATACTTCTTGCCTGGGCCAATAGGCAGCTCATAAGTGCCGCTGACCTTGAACGCCTGCGGAGGAGCGCCGCTGGTCGGTGCCCATTCCGGTTTCTGATTGTACCTGTTCAGAGCATTTGCGATGAAGCTGGTGAAGCCGCTGCTCGTGTTGTTGTACTCACTCGCCAGGGTATAGCTTGTCAGGAAGGCAAGCCCCCTGGTAAAGCGTTTTTCCGCTTGCAGTTGCAGGCCCTGATAATATGCAGTGCCGGAACCTTCAAAGTTGTTGAAGATATATCCGTATTGTGGATAAGGAACCAGTGCCTGGCCAACCGTCGCCGACCCGCCGAAATCATTGGCGAAATTGGTATACGGCGTCGTGTAGCCCTTGGCCTGCGCCGAACCATCGGCGAAGCTGAGGTTCAGATCGTTACCCAGTGCGAAATATTTCGGATCAAGCTGATTGAGGGAATTCAACTGGCTCGGCAGATGGATTTCACGATTGCCAATATAGGCGGCACGAACGAACAAATCGTAAGGCAATTCCCTTTGCACGTTCACGTTCCACTGTTGGCTATACGGCGCAAAACCATCTGAACCGCTGAAAGCGTCAATCTGTGTTCCGCCAATGCCCAGCGTCGGGCTGAATGGCGTCGGCTGCGGGTTGGGCATAATGTTCGTATCCCAGCTTCCATACGACGAGGTGATGCCACCGGAGCTGTTGCGCGCGTAAGAGCCGACCAGCAGATTGCCGTAATTGACGGCCACCTTGCTTGTGCCGTATTCATACGCGCCGCCGTTCAGGAAGGCAACATTGTAGCCGGCCTGAATAACGGTCTTGGAGTTGAGCTGATAGGCAAATCCGAACCGCGGTCCGAAGTGCCCAAAATGAATGGCAGCGCGATCATATCCGGCGCAACCTGTGCAGTTGCCGAACTTGGTCATAGCACCGGGGATGTTATCCGCGGCCGGATTCGTTCTCGGATTATTGGGATCAAAGTAGACGATCAGGTTGTTGTTTTCGGTAAACGGAACCTGGATGTCCCAGCGAATGCCGAGGTTCACGGTGAGTTTGGGACTCAGCTTGATGTCGTCTTCGATGTAAGGCGACAGGTCCCAGTTGCGCAGACGCAGTTCCTGCGAGTTGCTGCGGTTCGCCGAATCCGGCATACCAATCAGGTAGCTGGCGAAAGCGCTGCCCGTATTGCTGATATTGTTGGGATCGGCCGTCTGCTTCTGGCTAAAGGCAAAGTGGCCTCCGGCCGTCTGCTCTTCGTTGTCGTCCTGGTACGACCGGCGCCACTCACCACCAATATTGAAGGTATTGCGGCCCTTCGTCCACAACCAGTTGTTCACAATCGCGATGCCCAGCTTACGGTTGATGGATTGCAGCCATGCGCCGCTGGTGCCCCAGCTAGTCGGGGCATGGTTGCCGTCGAAAGTGATGTTCGCCGGAATAATTCCCTGCTCAACCGCAGGAAAACTGTATTTGGTCTGGTTGAACTGATTATTGATTTCCCCGATCCAGCCAAAGCCGGCGGTCATAACCAGGCTCGGCGTAATCGTGTTGTCATACGTCAGCAGGTATCCGCTGCCCTTTGCAGGCTCATATTTCATGCTGTTCAGCGGGTTGGGCTGAATCACGAAAGGATTGTTGTCAAAGCTGTAGTTGCTGAAGGTATTGCGCCATTGACTGTAATGCAGGCTCTGCTTCGGCGTCAGCACCTGGTCAACAGTGAAACCCCAGACGTGCTGGATATGCGGGTTAATGAAAGGCACAAAGTTCTTGTTGCTGTCGAGACCGCCGCTGCCACTTCCCGGACGGTCCGGATCGGGCAGATATTGCAGCAAGCTTGCCGAGGTCGGACTGATGCAGTTCGCCGGAATCTTGTTTCCCGGGAATTGCGTTCCCGGTGTCAGACCATTGCAGCTGAATCCTTGCGGAACAAAAATCGGAATAAGCTGCCCAGTGCTGCCATTTACAAAGTCGCTGAAGTCGCCTGTTTTTTCCAGCGCTGTCGGGACAGTTGAGATGGCCGTGTTTTCACTGTTCTGCTTGTACCATTCCTGGCTGTAGTGGCCAAAGGTGCGGTTGCGTCCGTCGTAAACCTTGGGAATCCAGATGGGACCGCCGACGGTAAAGCCATAGTTGTTCTCATGATCGGTGGGCACCTGTCCGTTGCCGCCCTGCGCCTTGTTGTTGAAGAATCCAACTGAATCGAAAAAGCTGTTGCGGTTGATTTCAAACAAATCGCCATGATACTGGTTGGTGCCTGACGCCATCTGGTACGTCAGTGCACCCTGGCCGAGACCATACTGCGCAGAGAAAGTAGACTGCGAGGTGTGGAACTCCGACACCATCTCATATGGCGGATTGAAGTTCACGGTATAGCCTTCGGTTTCCGGCTGCGGCGCAGGGACGCCGTTATATAGGATCTCCTGCTCAAAGTCGACACCGCCGTTGACGCGATGCGAAAACGTATCGCCGGTAACGCCCGGAGCCAGGAACTGCAATGCGTCCACCTGACGCCCGCGTCCTCCTACTTCCACCGGCAGGGCCTTCACCACTGTCGGTTCAACGGTAGTACCCAACTGCGGCTGCGTCGTGTTGAGTGTGATCGCGCTGGCCGTCACCTCTACAGTCTCAGCTGTGGAACCGGTAGAGAGCGTAATGTTGACAGTGGCCGTCACGGTAACTTCGACGTTCACTGAGTTCTGGACGTTCTTCTTGAAGCCGGTTGCCTCCACTGCAACGGAGTAAATACCGGGAACAAGGCCCGTAACGGAATAGGTGCCCGAGCTGCTGGTCGTGGCATGGCTTGCCACTCCCGTGCCTTGATTGGTAATGGTCACGTTGGCGCCCACAACCACCGCGCCGGTCGAATCCGTCACGGTGCCGGTAATACCGGCGTTGGCCTGGGCATATAGATGTCCTGACGTCAGAAGCGCCAGAGACAGCACAAAGACAGCAGCCGATAGGCGCCTGCCCCATTCTGTAAATCGTCGCATCACAACTCCTCCTGAAAATCGGTGCATGGCAGAAGCCAATCCCGGCTGGGGGGTTTCCATCTTGGCCTGTTGATTGGCTTTGAATCTGGAAACGATACCATCTTGTTGCGTGGTATCGTTTCCAACAATCGCCAACTATAGGGATTCGGCACGCAGACTGTCAAGGAGAAATTTTACTCGGACGCTCACCCGTTATGATGTTGACAACAAAGGATGGTATCGATGCCATCGAATTCGCTGTTCAAACGCGACCTTTGCATGCGCTCAGCCTTGCCTTTCCGTCTTTCGCAACGTCCTCAGCCAGGATCTGTGCGGTTGAAACCTCTGAGATGCTTTCCCCGGCCTTTCTGTCCCGCCAAGGGTCGCGAACCAGGCCAGCCAATTAATCTTCAGACTATTTTCAGGAAATAGGACTACTATCCGGTTCGTAACCCCGAAAGGAAACGTTTATGCGGACAAATCTCTTGCGCGGACTGGCGACCGCTGCCTTCAGCGCGGCATTGGCATTTTCAAGCTGCGCGGCGCTGATCGCCCAAGGCCCGTACCATGTTCAGGACAAGTGGAAGATTGGTGGAGACGGATGGTGGGACTATATGGCAGTCGATCCACAATCGGGCCTGCTGTATATCACCCGCGGCAACCATGTGATGGTGGTGAATACTACATCCGGCAAAGTCGAGGCTGATATTACCGGCCTGAAAGGCACGCACGGAGTCGTGTTCGATACCGATGGCAAGACTGGCTATATCAGCGACGGCGGATCGAACGATGTGGCCGTCTTCGACCGCGCCAGCAACAAGATCACCCAGACTATCCCGGCCGGGACCAATCCCGACGGCATTCTTTTCGAGCCTTTCACCAAGACCGTCTGGGCCTTCAATGGACGCAGCAAGAACGCCACCGTGATCGATTCAAAGACGAAGCAGGTCATCACCACCGTCGCGCTTGCTGGCAAGCCGGAATTTCCTGTCGCCGACGGCAAAGGCTCCGTCTTTGTAAACATCGAGGACAAGAACGAAACCGCCCATATCGACGCAAGATCGCATGCGGTTCTCGCTGAGTGGCCCAGTTGTGACTCACCTTCTGGTCACGCCATTGACACTGCTCATAACCGCCTTTTCTCTGTTTGCGACGGCAAGAAGATGGCCGTCCTGGACGCAAGCACTGGCAAGGTCGTTGCGACTCCGGAGATTGGCGAAGGTCCTGACGCAGCCGCATTCGATCCCAACACGCATAACGCCTTCAGCTCAAATGGCGGCGACGGCACTCTGACCATCGTCCATGAAGATTCGCCGGATTCCTACTCCGTCCTGCAGAACGTCGAGACCCAGCGCAGCGCCCGCACCATGGCGCTCGATTCCAAAACGGGAAAAATCTATCTCGTCGCTGCCGAGTTCGGACCGCGTCCCGCAGCGACCCCGGAGAATCCTCGCCCCCGTCCCTCGATGGTTCCCGGCAGCTTCGTCGTCATCGTCGTCGGAAAATAACAGCTCCCTCCTCAGATGGAAGCGGCCTGCCCCAAGGCCGCTTCCCTGCTTATAAATCCTCCAAAATGACACAAATTTAGACTTAAGTGCCGCGAATTTGCCTTCCCCGATGTATAGTTTTGCCATTGGGTGTTCGCTGTCTGGGCTGAGAAGCACTTTATTTTGAGGACGATGGCTTGCAGTTCCAAAAGTTCGATGACGCTTACCTCGATAGCTTGTGCAAGGGCGATCGCCGCACCGAGGAGCACTTTGTTCAGTACTTTAGTGAATTGATTCACTTGAAGTTACGTTCCCGGTTGAACTCCAGAGATGCGATCGAAGACGTCCGGCAGGAGACTTTTGCGCGTATTTTTGTGCTTTTACGCGGCAAAGAAGGCGTGCGCAATGCCTCCGCTCTCGGTGCGCTGGTTAACTCCATCTGCAATCATGTGCTACTCGAATACTATCGATCCCACTCTAAGAGCGAGGGGATGGAAGATGCATCGGAGATAGACATCCAGTCGCAAGATACTGATGTTCTCGACACGATGGTGTCAAAAGACACACAAAAGACAGTCCGGCAGATACTGGAGAAATTAAGCGACCGCGACCGGCAACTGTTGAAACGGATTTTTCTCGAAGAGCGCGACAAAGATGAGGTCTGCGCCGAGTTCGGAGTGGATCGGGAGTATCTGAGAGTGCTTCTGCACCGCGCGAAGCTTTCATTTAAGTCTTTTTATGTCAAGCACATGGCGTCATCCGGATCTTCCGGAAGCGGACGGGGAAATTTCAGCCGATACGTTTGGCTTTTCTCTGCACTATTCTGTTGAGGCTCGAAACCCATGGACCACTCTGAGGTTGTAAACGGATACGCGGTAGAAAAATATCTCCTGGGAGAATTGGGCCCCGAGGAGCGCGAGGCGTTTGAGGAGCACTACTTCGGCTGCGAAGAGTGCGCCGCTGATTTGCGCACCGCTACCATTTTCGTCGCCCAAGCCCGGAAGGAGCTTGCCCGCCCTGTACTTGTCGTGCAGCCCGAGCCCAAGCGCAAGCTCTTCAGCTTCCCGTCGCTACTGAGACCCGCTTTCGCAGTGCCCGCCATGGCGGCGATGCTTTTAGTGATTGGATTCCAGAATACGATTACTGTTCCCCGACTGGAACAGCAGGCTGCCGTCGCGACACAGCCGCGCATTCTTCCTTCAGTTACCCTTGTGGACGGGCAGAGCCGCGGCGCTGAGATCCGGACGGTGACAGCAAAGGCACACGAGCCATTCCTTCTCGCCGTGGACATACCGGCGGACAATCGTTTTTCCGGATATCTCTGCTCGCTGTATTCTCCTTCAGGAAAGAAGGTCTGGCAGCTCAGAATTGAGCCTTCGCAGGCTGCCGATACAGTGCCGATTCAGGTGCCGGCGGATGCCACGGAAACCGGCGAGAATACACTGCTTGTTCAGGGCATAACGGCGGATGCGCAAAGCGCGCCACAGGATATTGTGCGGTATCGTTTTCTTTTGCAGATTCAATAGAGTCGTAACTACATATCATTGAGCACGGAGATCTCATGGCTGAGAAAACGGCAGTAGATCCGATCCAAAGAACATTTCTTTATCACGCTGACGCCAACGCCATCGGCGGCACTATCAATCGCCCATTCAATGGTTTCGTTCCTTCTCATGCTTCTATTTCCCTTCCCATTGTCGGGGGTTTTTTGAAAAAAGAGCGCAAGGGACGCAAATGGAAAGACATTGTCAGCTATGAGAGCGAAAGCACACACGTCTCCGGCAGCAAGAAAGATGAGGATGGCCCGTGGACGACGCAAGTCAGCGCAACCATCGTCGGCTTGAACATTCTGGAAATTGTCACCGCGGACAAGATCGTGGCACAGCTCTCTGTCGCCCACCCGCAGGATGGACGCGAGCCGATTGTCTCCGTGATTGGATCCCAGTTTGAAAACTTGCGCATCAGTGGCCAGAAATTTGAGCCTGTCATCCGTTACGATCTTTTCTCAGAGCATGATGGTTCGACGGAGGATGACCCGACTAACCGATACCCCAAAAAAAGCTGGCCAAGACAGGAGCTATTCCTTAAGAAAGTTGCCGACCAGAAGGCGCAAGCCAAAGATAAGTACGTGGAAAAATACAAGGGAGCGGCGCTCCCTGGCTGGATTAGGCATCATTTTCACTGGGTTGACTCGGAACAGGGGCTGAATGATAGAGACTATATTCAATGCTCCCTGATCGACCATCTTCCCGAGATGCCGGAAGGTTTCCCAGGAGTTATAGTGGGAAATGCCATCTATATTCCTGGCTTTGGCAAGGTATATTTTGGAGAGGTCACCGTACAACACAAGACATTTACCGTATCGATGGTGAGAGCACAGCTAGGCTCTCCGGTAGGCGGATCCATTTCGGCAGCCACAACAAGATCCAATGGTGTTCCCGATGGTCCATAGTTTTAGTTGCAGCAGTTTGGCTATACGTCCTCGCCGGTTGTACACCTGCCGCAGTAAAGCATCCCGCAGCCGCCTACGATAACGTAGAACAGCTTATTATTCACGGCAACCTCGAGGAAGCGCACAGAAAAGCACAGCAGGCGAGTGCGCAACTCTCGCGATTGAGTCCTGAATGGGCGTGGAAATTCCGGCTCATGGACGCCAGAGCCCTATTGCGAGAGGGTAAGAACAGTGAAGTCCTATCGATGCTGTCTCAGGCTCCTCCTTTCGATCTGGACGGCGGAGACATCGCTCTAGGGCGCACCGTTCTTCAAGCGTGGGCATACAACTCGCTGGGGCGCGATAAAGAGGCCAGTCAGGCCTTGCAACAAGCCGAGCATCTGTCAGGCAGCCAGGTAGAGATTCAAGACAATCCCTCTCCTCTAAAAAGTCAGATTTATAACGCCTGGGCTACGATTTATCTTGAGCGGGGCGATCTGGTTCGTGCCGATGAAATCTTTCGCAGAGACTTGGAGGTGGCCAACAAACGAAACGACGAATACCAAATGGCCAGGACTCTTTTGAATCTAAGCGTCGTTGCGCTGCGACGAGAACGCTTCGATGAAGCGCTGGATCGATCCGAGGCCGCAGTTCATGTTGCCAAACAGATCAATGCTCGGAGTCTACTGGAAAAGTCTCAGGGAAATATTGCGTGGGACGATTACAAACTGGGGAATTTTGAAGAGGCGCTCGCTGGCTTTCGGACAGCGGAGCAGGAAGCAAAAACGCTGGACGAAGTTTCTGACAGGATGGAATGGCTGAATGATATTGGCCTATCTCTTTACCGCCTGGGTCATCTACAGGAAGCAGAAAATTATTACAAAAGCGCGCTCCAACTCGCACAATCATTCCAGAATGCGGAGAGAGAAGTTGAGGCCCATACAGCCTTAGCAGAACTGCTTTTACAACAGGGAAATATCCCTTTGGCTGCACAGGAAGCTGACAAAGCCCTCGATGTAGCACGGTCGTCAGGAAGAAATTTCGATGAAATGAATGCGCTATTCCTTAAGAGTTTGATTGCAGCGCATCAGCATGACACAGCAGAATCCACCCACATTCTGACTGCATTAGACAAGAATCCAACAATTACGCCATCTGAGCACTGGCAGGTGGAAGGTGCATTGGCCAATGTATATGCAGAGACAAGCGACAGCGCTGTAGCAGACAGGTGGTACCGGCAATCCATCATCACGTTCGAGACTCAAAGAGAAACCATTAAGAAGGAAGAGTCTAAACTTCCCTTCTCTACCAATGCAGATCAGTTATATGACGACTATGTGCGCTTTCTGGTGGACCATAACAAGACTAACGAAGCCCTGCGATGGTTGGGTCTTGGGCGGGCTAGGACTTTGGAGGAAGGCCTGGGCGTAGCATCGCCAGACTTCATTGCCGCAACGAAAAAAATGCTTGATCCGGTGCCGATTGCGCGCCGCCTTCATGGCACGATACTGATCTATAGCCTGGCACCGCAGGAATCGTACCTTTGGGCGATCAATTCATCGGGGACGCATTTCTTTAAGCTGCCGCCACAGGAAGAAATCAACGCGCATGTGAGGAACTACCAGCGCGCCATTCTCGCTTCGCGTGACACGCTGTCCGACTCCTCTATCGACGGAATTGCTCTTTATCGCATATTGATCGAGCCTGCAGCCTTGCTGATTCCCAAAGGTTCGCCTGTTTACATCATTCCCGATGGCAGCCTTGCCCGGCTCAATTTCGAGACTCTGCTTGCGCCCGACGGCGGCATTCACTACTGGATTGAAGACGCGGTCATCACCAACGCCAGTTCGCTGAAGTTACTCTCTGCTTTTCACCCGGAAGAGCGCGTGAAAAACCCGAAGAAACTGCTGCTCATCGGCAACCCCATTTCGCCGGAGCAGAAGTTTCCCGACCTGCCGAATGCCTCTGCTGAAATTGCGAATGTGGCTCGGCATTTTCCTTCCGCCGACGAGAACATCTTTGTCCAGAAACAGGCTCTGCCTGCGGCTTACACCGGCAGCAATCCCGGCCAGTACTCGCTCATCCACTTCGTAGCGCACGGCACCAGTAGCAGCGCCAGCCCGCTGGACTCGGCTATTGTGCTGACACGCAATCCGTCAGACCCCGATTCTTTCAAGCTCTATGCGCGTGATGTGATTCGGCATCCTCTGCACGCGGACCTTGTCGCCATCTCCGCCTGCTATGGCTCGGGCTCGCAGGTCTACGGCGGTGAGGGGATCGTCGGCCTATCGTGGGCGTTTCTGCGCGCGGGAGCGCATTACGTTATTGGCTCTTTGTGGGAGGTCAGTGACTCAACCGCGCCGCAAATTATGGACCATATGTATAGCGAGATTGCCGCTGGGCGTTCGCCCGCTGCCGCGCTGCGCGATGCCAAACTCTCGATGGTTCATGCACAGAACGTCTTCCGCAAGCCACTCTACTGGGCAACATTTCAGATCTATGGCGGGGCATAGAACCCTGATTTCCACAGCTACAACTTTTTGTAACACGTATTTCAAGCGTCACCATATTCCCGCAATAGCAAAAGGCCCTGGACTATACGGACGCTGCGCTCCAGCTTTTCGCTATTGCTGTTGCAATGTTTTCTGCAGGTTCTCTTGGAACTAATTACGTTTTCGACACATCGGCTTTTATCTCTTACCGCACACAGATACAGGAGGAGAAATGTCGCCCAGTGCAGAACATCGCAGACCAGACCACAGTTCCAGCCACGAGGAAGGCCCGTCTTTTCACGATTTAATTATGCCCTCAGACGATTGCAAAGGCGTCACAAAAGGGCACACGACCAACCCGGGTGAAGATCCGCTGGTCGAGCATATTCTCGATTTCCTGGACAAGTATCCTGCGCGTTTTGCGCCCAATATGCCGGTTAGTGGTTGCATTAGGGTCTGCTAAAGGAGGCACCACTTCGTAGATAGCGTTGGATTGGGTCACTGGGCCAACGCCCAGCGCTTCTACCCAAAGGCAATGGATGAAACCATTCTATTGATGGGCCCGTAGGTCCTTCTCTACTCTTCTTCCTGCAACATGCTCGCTGTAACGACGCGATGCTGCACATAGTTGTATGGCGGCACTGTATGTCCGCGCAGGATGGTGACTCCAAGTTGGATGAGCCGAGGCCCATAGGTGTGAGCTTCATGTGAGATGGAGCCGATGATCGGGCTGTGCGGCTTCTTCATCTCTTCCAGCACTTCAGGGATGCAGTCCTGTCCGACAATGGCGATGTTCTTTTCGCGCTGCGCATCCATCGTGGCCTGAAGCGCGCCGACTGCGCTGGTATCGGTCGCGGCGGCTATCAGAATGCGATCTGTGCGTGCATGTCTTCTAAAGAAATCACTCACGACGCGAGCGCTGGTTTCCCGCATTCCGCGCCCGTCAAGCCGGATAAACAACTCCTGCGGAATCTCCGGAAGAAGCGAGCGAACTCCCTCAAATGCGCCCGTAATGCGGCTTTGCACCAGCGACCCTGCCTCAGCTACGTCGAGGCCGAGGACCCAGTCCACTTTTTTCTTCCACTTTGAGATGGCATGGTGCGCCAGCAACTCGCCCGCTTCAAAGCCGACTTGAAAATTGTCCACACCGAAATAGCTGGCATGTGGATGCGGAATATCAATCGCAATCAGCGGAATTCCGGCGCGGGCAATGATATGCGCCAGATAAGGGGCGACATGCTCCTCGATCTGAAATTCGATGACAATGTCCACGCCTTCGGCGACAAATTCCTTCGCATTTTTGACTGCGGTATCGGCGTCATAGCGATTGTCGCGCACAATCAGTTCCACACCGGATGCGGCGGCGGCGGCTCTCAGGCTGCTGGTCACGGCTTCGGAAAAAGGCATTTCGGCGCTCTGGCCTGCAAAGCCGAACCGCATCTTCTTGGGACGAGAGACCAGGCGATACGAGCCATCCGGCGACTGCGCCACATAGCCGCGATGTACAAACGTTTTCAGAATGCGATAGACGCTGGTCTTGGAAATGTGCGAGCGCTGATAAATAGCCTCAAGCGTGATCGGCCGCTTCTCGCCTTCGAGCAATTCCAGAATGTCGAGCGCTTTGGAAAGAATGGGAATGAGATAGAGCCGCTTGATCTTAGGCTGAGACAATCGAGGCGCACCTCCGGAAACCGTAAGTATAGCAGCGCGGCTCAGGGCTCCCGCATAGCGGCAATGGTGAGAAGCCGGCAGACTTCCTCATCGTCGAGTTGGGAGAAATCGCGATAAAAAGAGCCGACAGCGGGAAAATACTCGGACAGTATCAGACAGGCGAACTCATGCGCAACGGCTTCGACCTCACGTTGCGCATGCGGCGGAGCCACAGGCACGGCCACAATGATCTTGGCCTGCTGTTGTGATTGCAGTATCTGAATGGCCGCGAGCATGGTGGAACCCGTAGCGATGCCGTCATCCACAACGATGGCATTTTGACGACTCATCATCTCGCTGGAACGACAGTTCCGATAGATCTCTTCGCGGCGGCGTAATTCCCTTTCTTCTTCACTGATCGCAGATGCAAGCTCCTCTTCTGTAATGCCGAGTTGCCGGATCATAACCCGGTCCAGGACGCGTATTCCGCCCGCGGCTATCGCGCCCATCGCCAGTTCAGCTTGTCCCGGCACTCCCAGTTTGCGCACCAGTAGAATATCCAGGGGAAGATGCAGCTTCCGGGCTATCTCAAAGGCCACAGGCACTCCGCCGCGGGGCAGCGCTAAAACAACCGTTTCCTTGCTGTCGGCGTAGCGTGCTAGTTTCCCGGCAAGGAGCTGACCGGCTTCGCTTCTGTCCCGAAACATAGTCGCCTCAGGTTAAAGCATGGACCTGAGCGGAGTTTGGGTAAATCAATCGCGCGCTCCGGCTATCGACTTGCCCTTCAGGTGCTTTTAATCTTAATGGCAGGACAATGTAGTTGTGCGCGTGCTCCTGATTGAGGACGAAACCCGGCTGGCCGAAAATGTAGCCGCCGCACTGCGCGAAGGCCCAGGGTTTGCTGTGGATTTGGCCGAAGACGGCGAAATTGGGCTGTTCCTCACACGAGACGGATGCTACGACCTGATCATTCTTGATCTAATGCTGCCCATGCTAGATGGTCTGGGCGTGCTCAACAAAATGCGCTCTGCCGGCGACACTACACCGGTCCTTATTCTGACCGCGCAGGGGGAGACACGCTCCATCATTGATCTGCTAAACGCAGGTGCAGACGATTACCTCAGCAAGCCATTCGATCTTGGGGAGTTGATCGCCCGCGTCAAAGCACTGATTCGCCGTGGCAAGGGCGCAGCGCATCCGACTCTCAACACCGCGGATATTGAAATAAATACGCTGGAGCAAACAGTCCGGCGAGCGGGCATGGTCGTTGATCTGTCTCCGATGGAATACCGGATCCTCGAATATCTAATGCACCGACCTCGGGTTGTCGTCTCTAAGCGCGAATTGCTTGAGCACCTCTACGATTACAACTGGGAACACCACTCCAATGTGATTGAGGCTCACGTCTCCAATCTGCGCCGTAAGCTCGACGCCTCGTCAGAGCAGCCGAGCATAGAAACCTTGCGCGGCCGCGGCTATCGCCTTATTGCCCAGAAAGGCGTTGCGTGAAGCCCTATTCCATAGCGCGACGCCTCATCGTCACCGTCCTGCTGGTTGAACTGGTCACTGCCGTTTGCGTCACTGGAATGGCATGGCTTTATGAACGGCACAGCCACCTCCGCTCCTTCGACATCCTGCTACGTGGACGCGCGGATTCGCTTCTTGGCTCGGTACAGGATGCTGAAGACGCTGACGATAACATCATGCTCAACAAGAGCGATATGGATGTCCCTGCTGAAGACGTTTATGAAGTCCGCGATGAGAAGGGTAGACTACTGGGGCGTTCTCCAAATTGGGACGGCGCAGCGACAGAATTGCTGGGACGGCACAGCGACGGCTACTTCAACTCCATCGTAAATGGAAGACATTACCGCTCTTTGCTGCTGCACGGTTTGCGGGTTGTTGATCCCGGCGACAAGGACGGCGGTGTTCCGCGTCACGTAACCATTGTTTACGGCGCTCCCACCAGGCGGGTGTGGAGGGCCGTGACAGGAGCGGTCAAGTTCTACGCGCTGGCAAGTCTTGTTCTTCTGCTTGTGACCGGCATCGTCATGGCATGGCTGCTGCATCGCGGCATGGCCCCCCTGCGCGCTCTGACTGCAGAGGCCGCGGGTGTTTCCGTCAACGCATGGCGTTTCCATCCGCCTGAAGAAGCACGAGCGACGAAAGAGCTTGCCCCGCTTGTGGATGCTCTTGAATCCACATTGCAGCGGTTGGAACATTCGTTTTTTCAGCAGCGGCGATTTGTCAGCGATGCCGCCCACGAATTGAAGACCGGCGTTGCCGTCGTCAAGTCCTCCCTGCAACTGCTTAGTATTCGGCAACGAAGCGCAGCGGAGTATGAGGCAGGGTTAGAACGCTGCGAGACCGATTGCGGCCGCATGGAAGAGATCGTAGCCAAGATGCTTACCCTGGCGCGCGTGGAGAGTACTGATTCGAAACAGGTGGCACCGCTCCTTTCCGCGGATGTCTCCGCTGTATTGCGCAAGACGGCAGAAATGTTCAGTTCTATGGCTGAACTTCGCGGAGTCGATATTGCCTGGTCGTTGCCGGGTCCACTTTACGCTGCGCTCCCAGCGGATGAGTGCGCTCTACTCTTTTCGAACCTCTTTTTGAATGCCCTGCAACATAGTACCCGCGGCACTCAAATTAGTATTTCCGCGCAGGCCAGGGAAGATATGGTCGAAGCCGTCATAAAAGACCGGGGCGACGGCATCCCTGCTGAAGCACTGCCTCATATCTTCGAGCGCTTTTATCGTGGTGACCCGTCGCGCAACCGCAACACTGGTGGAACCGGTCTCGGCCTTTCCATCTGCAAAGCGATCGTGGATGCCGCAGGCGGAGAGATCAAGATCGATAGCACTGTAGGCGTGGGGACAACGGTCAGTGTTCGGCTTCCGGCTGGGGTATTACGGTCGGTTTCAGTCGCCTCGGCAGCACCCCCCTTGTGCGTAGATCAATGATTTCATTGCGTTTTCCATTCTTGTCCACACAAATTATTGATGTGGCGGCGCTTGCGTCCAAATTATAGAAATCAAAAGGGCTGATTAGAGGCACCCTCATTGGTGCGTCTAACCAGCCCTTCAGTTTCATTTTATAAGGGGTGTCAAGTCCTCTCAGACGGATTAACGGAAACCCGTCCCTCAGCGACTAAAGCCGCAATCATTCTGGACTATTTCGGCATGGCTAAAGCGTGCCCTTATGCAACAGCAACTTTTTCAGCATCCTCCGTAAGAATTTTTCGCCGCAAAGTGGCGCTGAGGTTTCGCAGTGGCATTGTGGCTCATTGACAATGATTGATCATGCGTTTGCGGCGCGATGCCGGGTTAGCAGGTAATAGACGACCGGAGTCACGATCAGGCTGAGCACCATGGAGATGCAGAGGCCGCCAATAACGGCGATAGCCAATGGCTGAAGCATCTGCGAGCCGGAGCCCAGAGCAAATGCCAGAGGCAGCATTCCGCAGACGGCCGCGATTGCGGTCATGACGATGGGGCGGAGACGGCGTTGGGCTGCGTGCATCATGGCCTCGCGTGGGCTTGCGCCCTCGGCCCGGAACTTCTCGTCGGCATCGAGAAGCAGGATGCCATTCTTGGCCACGATGCCGATGACCATGATCAGGCCCATGAACGATGCCACGCTGAAGGTGGTTCCGGTGATGAGCAGCGCCATGACGACGCCGGATATCGACAAAACCGATGACGTGAGTATGGCGACTGGAGCGGAGAAGTTGCGGAACTCCGTGAGCAGAACGCCAAAAACGAGAGCCAAGGCGAGGAGCAGGACAAGCATCAGGTCGTGAAAAGACTTCTGCTGCTCCTCATATGTTCCGCCATATTCGACGCGCACATTTTTGGGCAGGTGCAGTCCCTCGACGGTGCGCTGCACTTGCGCCATGGCGCTGCCGAGGTCGGAACCTTCGAGGCGCCCCGTGACTACGATGTCCTGCTGCAGGTTTTCCCGGAGAATTTCGTTCTGCGGCGGAAGCTGCTCGATATTGGCCAGCGAGCCAAGCGTCGCTGTGTGTCCCGTGCTGCTGTTGAAGACCGTGCTTTTGATGGCGTCCAGCGATGCGCGCGTTTGATCGCCGAGGCGCACGCGGATGGTGTATGGACGGCCATTCGCGATGAGCGGGTCGGTCGGAGTCACTCCGTCGAGGATGCTGGTTGCGTCTGTGGCTACTTCCGTCGGAGTAAAACCGAGACGCGCAGCAAGCGTGGGATTTACCTTGAAGTCTGTTGCCGGACCGCTGATGGTGTTCTCGATGCCGTCCTGAACATCGACGACGCCCTTGATTTTGCCGATGGCGTCGCCGACGCGCGGGCCCAATTGGTTCAACAATGTCTGATCATTGGCGAAGAGCTTGATCTGGATCGGCTCAGGAGAGTTGGAGAGATCTCCGATCATGTCTTGCAATACCTGGGTGAATTCGACGTCGAGCTCCGGCTCGGTCCTCTTGATCTGTTCGCGAACGTCTTCCATGACTTCGTCGATGCCACGGTCGCGCTTGCTCTTGAGCTTTACCGTGATGTCGCCGGTGTTGGCTTCGGTCACGGCGGCAAGGCCCATTTGCAGGCCGGTGCGGCGTGACGTGCTCTCTACTTCGGGCGTTGCGCGCAGGATGCGCTCGACGTGCTCGAGTACTCGGTTTGTCTCGGTCAGCGAACTGCCTGCAGGCATGATGTAGTCAAGCACGAAGCCGCCTTCATCCATTTCCGGCAACAGATCCGAGCCAAGTCCCTGATAGGCAAACCACGTGCCCAGGACTAGGACAGCGCATCCAGCGGCGAGAAGGAAAGGGTTCGACAGAGACCAAGTCAATGCGCTGCGGTGCCAGTCGATAACGCGGCGCATTATGCGGCCATGCGTCTCGTGTTCTGATTCTGACGGCCTGTCGTGACGCGAGTGCAGCAGCGTCAGGCTGAGTCCGGGAGTCCAGGTGAGAGCGAGGAAGAGGGAGGTAATCAGCGCGGCTGTCATAGTGACGGCGAGCGCGCGGAAGAAGCTTCCGGTGACTCCGGATACAGAGATCAAAGGCAGGAAGACGACCACAGGGGTAATGGTTGAACCAATCAGAGGCACAGTGAGCTCATGCAGGGCCTTGCGCACGGCTTCAACACGGTTTTCTCCGGAATCGCGATGGAGCACGACGTTTTCGACGACGACAATGGCATCGTCAATGACCAGACCGATGGCCGCGGCAAGTCCGCCAAGGGTCATCAGGTTGAAGCTTTCGCCAATGATCCATAGAAAAAGAATTGTAACCGCCACGGTTACAGGGATGACGAGGCCGGCGACGACGGACGAAGTCCAATCGCGCAGGAAGAGGAAGAGGATGACGCAGGCCAGTATCAGGCCGATGAGAATGGCGTCGCGCACGCTGGAGATGCTGTCGCGGACCAGCTCTGATTGGTCGTAGTACGGCTCCAGCTTGACGCCCGGTGGCAGGTTTTTCCGCAACTGCTGCACTTCGTCGGCAACCGCGTTGGCGACGGCCACGGTATTGCTCGCCGGCTGGCGCGTGATGTTGAGCAGCACGGCAGGCTTGCCGTTCGCGGTGACGACGATATAAACCGGCATGGTTGCCGGCTGCACAGTGGCGACATCGGCGACACGCACCGGCGCACCCGATGGAGTCGTTTTGATGACGAGCTGGCTCAGCGTATCAGCGTCATGGACCTGCGCTCCGACAAGGCCGAGGATGAGCTGATGGTTTTCTTCGTAGAGGCCGGGTGATTGAATGATGTTCGACGCCTGAATGGCGTTCACCAGATCGGAGATGGTGACTCCGGACGACTGGAGGCGAGCCAGATCGGGCACAACATGATATTCAGGAACCTGGCCGCCCTGAACGGTGACAGCACTTACGCCAATGACGCGGTTCAATGGCGGCTTCAGCTCGTATGTGGCCATCTCCCATAGCTGCGTCTGCGATATCGTGTCAGATGTGAGGCTGTAGCCGAGGATGGGAAAGGTTGCGAAGGTGAGTCGGTTGGTGGTGATGCGCGCAGTGGCGGGCAGTTCCTGCTCCACTTTTGCCAGTGCCGCATCGGTGAGCTGCAGCGTGCGGTACATGTCCACGCTCCAGTCAAAGAAGAGGCTGATCTCCGCCGATCCGCGGCTGGTGGTAGAACGCACGGTCACGAGGCCGGGGACGCTGTTGATTGCGTCTTCAATCGGCTTGGTGATGGTGACCTGCATCTGCTCGACGGGCATGACACCGTTGTCAACGCCGATGACCACGCGCGGGAAGTTGGTCTCGGGGAAGACTGAGATCGGCACCTTGAAGGCCAGGTAAATACCCGCGAGGGTGAGAACAGCGACGAAGAAAAATATGGTGCGGATGGCGCGCTTGAGCCAGAAGGACTCTTCTACTGCGGTCCGCTTGATGGAGGCGTCCGTAATCACTGGCTGTCTCCAGGCTTGTCTGCAGATGGTTTCTCGTCGTCCGCCGCGGCCGTAACTTTCACTTTGGTCCCTTCATCGAGCCCGTAGGCGCCCTGATTGATGACGAGATCGCTGGTTGTGAGGCCGTTTGTGATCTGCGCTTCGCCTGTATCCTGAACGCCGACCTCGATCGGCTTTTTGTGTGCGGCGCCATCGGCGCCCACTACCATGACGGACTTGCTGCCGTCCTGCGCGGTGAGGATGGCGTTGACTGGGATTTTCAGCGCGTCGGGAATTGTTCTGGTTGCGATGGCCGCATGAATGGGCGTTCCAACCTTAAGCTTGCCGTTCTTGTTTTCCATTCGCAGCCAGACTTCAACCGTGGTGCTGCCGGGATCGAGGGCAGGGCTGATGAGCGAGACTTTGGCGGGGACAGGGTCATCGATTCCGGGAACTGTGACTGAGGCTGTGTCCCCCAACTGCAAACGCTGGGCGAGCAGTTGCGAGATGTGGATTTTGGCCAGCACTGCTGAGGTGTCCATGACGGTAAGCAATGGAGCGCCCGCAGCGGCTGTTTCACCGGCGAAGAGCGGCCGGTCAGTGACGACACCGTTGATGGGGCTGTGAATCTCGGAATAGCTGACCATGGCTTCAGCTCCGATGTACTTGCCCTTGGCGGATTCGAGCGTTCCTTGCGCTTCTTTGAGCGCAGCCTCGTGGCTGACGGCCTTCATGGATTCGAGGTGCTTATTTGCCGTATCGAACGCGGCCTGGGCCTGCACCAATGCAGCCATCGCCGTATCGAGATCGCGGCCTGGGATCGCACCTTCCGCAAAAAGC